>CACXGS010000258.1 GCA_902767195.1 uncultured Lachnospiraceae bacterium
ATGATATTATTGAGCCGGATGCTACCAGGAAGAGACTGATTGCCGCATTTGAGATGCTTTACGGCAAGAAGGAAACTCCCGTGGCCAAGAAGCATTCTGCAGTATAAGAGGTGATAGGCTTTGAGTGATTTAACGAATGCTGTTTACAATACATTAATCGGCATGGGGACGGTTTTTCTGGTCCTGATTTTCATTTCCCTGATCATTTCCCTCTTTGTTTATGTTCCGAACGTAGAGAGAGCCTGGGGGAGATTCTGGGAGAGAGTCAAGGAAACATTCAGCAGAAAACAGCCTCAGCACGGTGTGGAGGAAGACCTCCGTCCCGCACCCAAACGGCCGCAGCTGACGAAACAGGAGCTGGCGGATTATGAAGCGGGTTTTGCAGGCGATGATAATAACATGGAACAGGATAAGGGGGCACTGATCGCAGTGATCATGGCAGCCATCGTCGCTTCGGAAGGCGGGGCAGTCAGTGCAGACCGTCTGGTAGTCCGCTCTATACGAAGAGTTAGAAGATAAAGGATTCGGGAGGAAATATCATGAAGAATTATAGAATTACAGTCAACGGTGTAGAATACGAAGTATCTGTAGAAGAACTGGGACAGGGCAGTGCGCCCCAGGCAGCGGCTCCGGTACAGGAGGTTAAGGCTCCGGCTCCGGTTAAGCCT
Source organism: uncultured Lachnospiraceae bacterium (assembly GCA_902767195.1). The sequence continues at coordinate 669 of CACXGS010000258.1, forward strand.
GCAAAACCTGCCGGTTCTGCAGGTGCTGTTAAAATTACGGCTCCCATGCCCGGAAAGATCCTGGAGATCAAGGTGGCAGAAGGTGCTGCCGTTAAGAAGGGTGACTCGGTTGTTGTACTTGAGGCCATGAAGATGGAAAATGAGATCTATGCCGGAGAAGACGGTGTTGTAGCGACAGTTGAGGTTTCCGTAGGAGATATGGTTGAAGGCGGCGCAGTACTTATTACCATGAATTAATGACACTGGTTAGGAGGTTTCTTTCAGTGAACATACTTGATACATTACAGAATCTGGCATTGCAGACCGGATTTGCTACACTGACGCCGGGGAATTTTATTATGATCGCCGTGGCGCTGGTGTTCTTATATCTGGCGATTGTCAAGGAGTATGAGCCTCTGCTGCTGGTACCCATTTCCTTTGGCATGCTTCTTGTAAATATTTATCCTCCCATCATGGAGGAAGGCGGTCTGCTGCACTATTTTTATCTTTTGGATGAGGCAAGTATTCTTCCTTCCCTGATCTTCCTGGGTGTGGGAGCGATGACGGACTTCGGTCCGCTGATTGCCAATCCTATGAGTTTTCTTTTAGGTGCCGCGGCACAGTTCGGTATCTATTCCGCATATTTTCTGGCCATGTTTATGGGATTCTCCGGCAAGTCGGCCGCAGCCATTTCCATTATCGGCGGAGCCGACGGACCGACTTCCATTTTCCTGGCAGGTAAACTGGGTCAGACAGCGATTATGGGTCCCATCGCAGTGGCGGCCTATTCCTACATGTCTCTGGTGCCCATTATACAGCCTCCCATTATGAAGGCTTTAACCACGGAAAAAGAGCGGAAGATCCGTATGGAACAGCTGAGACCGGTTTCAAAGACCGAGCGGATCCTTTTCCCGATTATTGTAACGATTGTTGTCTGTCTGGTGCTCCCCACAACCGCCCCCCTGGTGGGTATGCTGATGCTGGGGAATCTTTTCCGGGAATCCGGTGTAGTCAGACAGCTGACAGATACAGCTTCCAATGCTTTGATGTATATCGTTGTTATAATCCTTGGAACGTCTGTAGGAGCTACCACCAGTGCGGAAGCTTTCCTGAAGATCGATACTATTAAGATCGTCATACTCGGTCTGGTGGCCTTCTGTGTCGGAACGGCTGCCGGTGTCCTTTTCGGCAAGCTGATGTGCAAGCTGACCGGCGGCAAGGTCAATCCGCTGATCGGTTCGGCAGGTGTATCTGCGGTTCCAATGGCAGCCCGGGTATCCCAGAAAGTGGGAGCGGAAGAAGATCCCGGCAATTTCCTGCTGATGCATGCCATGGGTCCCAATGTGGCCGGCGTAATTGGAACGGCGGTTGCTGCAGGTACCTTTATGGCGGTATTCGGAGTCTAGAATGGATTATAGACCAGAAGGGATATAGAATAGGAGGAACATGCAATTATGGCAGTTGATATAAATAAGAATAAACCTTTAAAGATAACAGAGACCGTCCTCCGGGATGCCCATCAGTCCCTGATCGCTACCCGTATGACTACCGAAGAGATGCTTCCCATCGTAGATAAGATGGACAAGGTAGGCTATCACGCAGTAGAATGCTGGGGAGGGGCAACCTTTGACGCCTGTCTCCGTTTCCTGAAAGAAGATCCCTGGATCCGTCTTCGCAAGCTCCGTGACGGATTTAAGAACACCAGGCTCCAGATGCTTTTCAGGGGACAGAATATACTGGGATACAAGCCTTACCCAGATGATGTGGTAGAGTATTTCGTACAGAAGTCCATTGCCAACGGTATCGATATCATCCGGATTTTTGATTGTCTTAATGACCTTCGGAATCTGCAGACGGCAGTGGATGCCACAAAGAAAGAGGGAGGTCATGCACAGATCGCCCTTTCCTACACCATTGGTGATGCCTATACACTGGAATACTGGGCTAATATGGCCAAACAGATTGAGGAGATGGGTGCAGATTCCCTCTGTATCAAGGATATGGCCGGACTGCTTGTGCCTAATGAGGCTACCCGTCTGGTAGAAGCTCTCAAATCATCCTCAGACATTCCTGTGGAAATGCATACGCATTACACCAGCGGAGTCGGCGCCATGACCTATCTGAAGGCCGTGGAAGCCGGTGCTGACATCATAGATACAGCCATGTCACCCTTCGCCATGGGAACCAGCCAGCCGGCAACGGAAGTCATGGTGGAAACCTTCCGGGGAACCCCTAATGATACCGGGCTTGATATGAAGCTGCTAGGAGAGATTGCGGATTATTTCCGTCCTCTTCGGGAAAAATATCTGGAAAATGGTCTGATGAGCACCAAGGTCCTGGGCGTTAACATCCGGACCCTTATGTACCAGGTACCGGGAGGTATGCTTTCCAATCTGGTATCCCAGCTGGCAGAGCAGGGAGCCTCTGACAAGTTTTATGATGTATTAGAGGAAGTGCCCAGGGTACGTAAAGATTTCGGTGAACCGCCCCTGGTAACACCTTCAAGCCAGATTGTCGGTACACAGGCTGTCCTTAATGTGCTGATGGGAGAGCGTTATAAGATGATCTCCAACGAATCCAGAGCCCTGCTTCGGGGCGAGTACGGCAAGACGGTTAAGCCGATGAACCGGGAAGTGCAGAAGATGGCCATTGGGGATGAAGAGCCCATCACATGCCGTCCTGCAGATCTCCTGGAGCCCGGACTTCCCCAGTTTGAAAAGGAAGTGGCTCCCTGGAAACAGCAGGAAGAGGACGTTCTGTCCTATGCCTTATTCCCCCAGGTGGCAACCGAATTCTTCAAGTATCGGGCGGCTCAGCAGACTAAGGTGGATCCGGTCAAGGCAGATACCGAGAGCGGAGCATATCCGGTATAAAGTTTGAATTATTGGAGATAATTATGCCAGAGATTTATTTCGACAACGCCGCCACAACGAGAGTCTTTCCTGAGGTCCGCCAGCTGATGGATGACCTCCTGGAAAGAGAATACGGGAATCCTTCTTCCATGCACAGGAAGGGATTTCTGGCGGAGCAATATATAAAAGAGGCAGCAGAGGAGATTGCAGGCATCCTGAAGGTGGACAGCCGGGAGATCTTTTTTACCTCGGGAGGGACTGAGGCCAATAATCTCGCCCTGATCGGTGCAGCTTACGCTGGCCGCAGGACAAGGAGGCATATTATCACTTCCTCCATAGAGCATGCTTCCGTCTACAATACCCTGGCCTTTCTGGAGGGGGAGGGATTTGAGGTAACCTATCTTCCGGTAGACAGCAGAGGGATTGTTTCCACGGAAGACCTGAAGAACAGCCTTTGCGATGATACCCTGCTGGTTTCGGTCATGTGTGTGAATAATGAGATCGGTGCTGTCGAACCGATCGAGGAGATTGGGAAGATCATCAAGAATCATGATCCCGGGATCCTTTTCCATACAGACTGTATTCAGGCATTCGGCAAACTTCCCTGCACACCCAGAAGGTGGAAGGCGGATCTGCTGTCCGTCAGCGGTCACAAGATTCATGGTCCGAAGGGAACCGGATTCCTGTATATAAAGAACGGTACCAGGATTAAGCCCATTCTCTGGGGAGGAAACCAGCAGAAGGGAATGCGTTCCGGTACGGAGAATGTCCCCGGCATTGCAGGTCTTGGCATGGCAGCCCGGATGATGATGGAGGACCATGATCAGAAGATTGCCGGGATTCAGGCAGTGAAAGACCGGCTGATTGCCGGTGTCCTGTCGGAGGTGGCGGACAGCCGTGACCATTCCGGCCAGGCTCCCCACATTGCCAGCATCAGCTTTCCGGGTGTTCGAAGCGAGGTGCTTCTCCATGCCCTGGAAGAAAAAGGAATCTATGTTTCAGCCGGTTCGGCCTGCTCTTCCAATAAGCCAGGAGTGAGCGGCACTCTGAAGGGAATCGGCCTGGAGCGGGAGGACTATGAATCCACTCTGAGATTCTCATTTTCCGTGTATAATACGGAAGAGGAGGCGGACTGCTGCATAAAAGCCCTGAGAGAACTGGTTCCCATGCTGCGCCGTTTCAAACGCAGATAGATTGTGAATGAGGAGATAAAAATGGAATTCAAAGCATTTTTAATCAAATACGGTGAAATCGGCCTCAAGGGAAAGAATCGGGGAAGATTTGAAGATGCCCTGGTGACACAGATGCACTTTGCCATCGATCCGGTGGGGGATTTCACGATACGTAAGGAGTCCGGCAGGATCTTTGCAGAGGCAGAGGGCCCTTATGATTACGACGAATTTGTGGATGCCCTGGGGCATGTATTCGGCATTTCAAGCTTCTGTCCCATCGTCACGGTGGAGGAAAAGGATTTCGAACAGATTGCCCGGATGGCCGTCAGCTACATGGAAGAAATGTATGATGATAAGAACTTTACCTTTAAGGTCATGGTGCGGCGTGGGGATAAGAGATTTCCCATGCAGTCCATGGAAGTAGCTGCAGCGGTGGGAGAGAAACTCTTAGAAGCCTTTCCCGAGCTGTCTGTGGATGTCCATAACCCGGATATCTACCTGACCATTGAGATTCGGGATAAGGTTTATATCTATTCCAAAGAGCTTCCGGGGCTGGGAGGAATGCCGGTGGGAACGAACGGAAGAGGAATGCTTCTTCTTTCCGGAGGAATCGACAGCCCGGTGGCAGGATATATGATCGCCAAGCGGGGAGTCCGTCTGTGTGCGGTATATTTCCATGCGCCGCCCTACACCAGTGAGAGGGCCAAACAGAAAGTGGTAGACCTTGCCCGGATGGTATCCGGATATGCCGGCCCCATCCATCTTTATGTGGTGAACTTTACGGATATCCAGATGGAGATCTATCAGAAGTGTCCTCATGATGAACTGACGATCATTATGAGAAGATATATGATGAAAATTGCCGAGCACTTTGCCGGAGAGGAGAACTGCCAGGCTCTCATCACCGGTGAGAGTATAGGACAGGTGGCCAGCCAGACCATGCAGAGTCTCTTCTGTACCGATGATGCCACCAGTCTGCCGGTCTTCCGTCCCTGTATCGGACTGGATAAGAATGAGATCATAGAGATATCAGAGAAGATCGGCACCTATGAGACATCCATTCTTCCCTTTGAAGACTGCTGTACCATTTTTGTGGCAAAGCATCCGGTGACGAAACCAAGACTTGACGTGATCAAAAGATCCGAGCGAAAGCTCAGGGATACGATTGACGGACTGGTACAGGAGGCTATTGAGACCACAGAGATGATTCAGATTAATGCACGATAGAAAAAGAAAACTTCCTGCTTTATGTCCTAAAGCAGGAAGTTTATTATCACTTAGACGATATAGTCTTTGATCGCATCCAGAATAACGTCGATGTTCTCTTCGGAATTGTGAATGTTTAAGTCGATGGGCTTCATAATATCCAGACTGAAGATTCCGAGAAGAGACTTGGCGTCGATGACATATCGTCCGGATACCAGATCGAAGTCTGCATCGAACGGACTGATGATATTGACAAATGCTTTTACCTTATCAATGGAATCCAGTAATATTGTAACGGTCTTCATATACATTTCCCCCTTGTGATGCATGATTGTAAGTGATATGATATCACGTATCGTTTTGCTGCTGATAGCACCTGATTCCCTGATATCATACTAACCTGTAAGAAAAGAAAAGTCAACAACCGACCGGAGGGATTATCCTATGATATATAATAAAAAAGCGGCATTTCTGACTCTTGGATGCAAGGTCAACCAGTATGAATCGGATGCCATGAAAGAAATCCTTATTAAGAGAGGATATGAGATTGCGGATTTTAAAGACCGGGCGGATGTCTATATCATCAATACCTGCTCCGTGACCAATGTGGCGGATAAAAAAAGCCGTCAGATGATACGGCGGGCGAGGAAGCAGAACCCGGAAGCCGCAGTGGTAGCCTGCGGGTGCTATGTCCAGACAGAGAGGGACAGGAATAAGGAGAAGGAGAATCTGATCGAAGAAGCGGATATCCTTCTGGGAAACAACCGTAAGGGAGATATCGCAGATGTGCTCGACAAATGGTTTGCCGAGAGAAGAGTGCAGAATGACGTGACGGATATCGCTGTGGAGAAAGATTACGAGAATCTCTATCTCACGGACATCAGTGATCATACCCGCGCCTATCTGAAGATTCAGGACGGCTGCAACCAGTTCTGCTCCTACTGCATCATTCCCTATGCCAGAGGCCGGATCCGCAGCAGAGATCCGGAGGATGTCAAGAGGGAGGTCAATATCCTTGTGAAAAAAGGCTTCCGGGAGATTGTCCTCACCGGGATTCATCTGAGCTCTTACGGCCTGGACCGGGGGGACACTTCTCTCCTTGACCTGATTCGTGAGCTAAATGATATTGAGAGACTGGAAAGGATTCGTCTCGGATCTCTGGAGCCCCGGATCATCACAGAAAATTTTGTCCGGGAATTAAGCCGGTGCGAAAAGGTCTGTCCTCATTTCCATCTCTCGCTGCAGAGCGGCTGTGATGCCACTTTAAAGAGGATGAACCGCCACTATACCACGGCGGAATATGAGGATGCCGTTAATCTGCTCCGGACCTGGTTTGACAGACCTGCCATTACCACAGATGTGATTGTTGGATTTGCGGGGGAGACCGAGGAAGAATTTGAAACCACCAGGAAGTTCCTGGAGAAGATCCGCCTCTATGACATGCACATTTTTAAGTACTCTGTGCGGGAAGGCACCAGAGCCCAGTCTATGGAGGGACAGCTGCCGGGACTGGTTAAAATCTGGAGATCCAGTCAGCTGATGGAGCTGGCCGCCACTCTCAAAAAGGAATATGAAGAGAGTATGATCGGGACGGTTGACCAGGTCCTGCTGGAAGACCAGATAGAAATTGATGGCGTGCGCTATATGCAGGGCTACACACCAAGATATGTCAAAGTTGCAGTTGAATTGAAAGATAATTCGTCCAATTTACGGCAAAATGAACGAATTACCGTGAATATTTGTGGATTTATCAATGAAGAACTCCTAAAAGGAAAAGTTATGATTGATTTTGATCAAGTGTCATAGTAAAATGAAGTGTGACTGTTCCGATAGCTGTACAGTCGCTATATTACAGTGAATATGCTAAAGGAGGTAGACATGGGCACGAACAACACACAGTTTTTTCAGGTAGTTAAAGAACCGGAGTATGATGTTGCATCGATTCTTCGGGATGTTTATGCTGCACTGAAAGAAAAAGGGTATAATCCTGTCTATCAGATCGTTGGTTATATCATTTCCGGAGATCCGACATACATTACCAGCTATCAGAATGCCAGGAGTCTGATCATGAAGGTAGAACGTGATGAGATCCTTGATGTTCTGTTCGAGAATTATATTGACACCGTTCTCGAGAAGAAGGAAGAGGAGTAATGGGAGAGCGCCTGCTGGGACTTGATTACGGAACCAAAACCGTTGGTGTTGCTGTGAGCGATGAGCTGGGAATTACAGCTCAGGGACTGGAGACTATTTTCAGGAAGTCCCCGAAGAAGCTGCGTCGTACCTGCGCCCGGATTGAGGAGCTGGTAAAGGAATACAGGATTGACCGTATCGTAGTGGGTCTTCCCAGGAATATGAACAACACCCTGGGAGAGAGAGCAGATGACACAAAGGAGTTTTGTCAGATGCTGGCCAGGCGGACCGGCCTGCCGGTCGAACTATGGGACGAACGGCTGACGACAGCGGAATCAGAGAGGATTCTGATGGAAGGCGGTGTGCGCAGAGAACACCGCAAGGAGAGAATTGACCAGATGGCTGCGGCTCTCATTCTTCAAAGTTACATGGACGCTGCCCGTATGAGGTAATTATGAGTAGATTAGAGAAGATACCTTTTCGCACGGAAGACGGAGAGGTTGTAGAATTATATGTTCTGGAGCAGACTATGATCGGCGGATACACCTATCTTCTGGTAGAAGAAGGAGACCCTGATGAAGAGAGTGTGGTCTACATCATGAAGGGAGAGACGGGTACTGCCAGTGAGGAGGAGAGCTCCTTTGTATTTGTTGAGGATGAGACGGAACTGGTTTCTGTAATGAAGGTCTTTGAACAGTTGATGGAGGATGCGGATTTCGTACAGGACTTTTGAGAACAGACTGAATAAAAAAGAAGGATAGCGGACTGGTATGGAAGGGAGCAGATAATATCGCAGGCAGCCTGAGAACGGGACAAAGAAGGCTGCGGACGGGCATCATGGCTGGATCCATCTGCAGACCATCGGTAACAGTTCGCTATCCGTTTGTATAAGTCCGGTGTCACATGGCGGACTTATATGTTTATTATTGAACGGAGGTAAATATCATTGAGAAAAAAAGAAAGGAAGAAGCTCAAGATCATTCCCCTGGGAGGTCTGGAGCAGATTGGCATGAACATTACTGCCTTCGAATACGATGACAGTATTGTTGTAGTTGACTGCGGCCTGGCTTTTCCTGATGATGAAATGCTGGGAATTGATCTGGTGATTCCAGACATTACATATTTGAAGGAGAACGCAGACAAGGTGAAAGGCCTTGTGATCACCCATGGCCATGAAGATCATATCGGTGCCATTCCCTATGCTTTAAAAGATATCAATATGCCCATATATGCGACCAAGCTGACCATGGGACTGATCGAGAACAAGCTTCGGGAACACAATCTGATGCGGTCCACCAGAAGAAAGGTGATCAAGCATGGCCAGTCCATTAATCTGGGTTGTTTCCGTATAGAATTTATCAAGACCAATCACAGTATCAGTGATGCCGCTGCACTGGCTATTTATACGCCGGTGGGTGTCATTGTCCACACCGGAGACTTTAAGATCGATTACACGCCGGTCTACGGAGACGCCATTGATCTGGGCCGCTTTGCGGAGCTTGGAAAGAAAGGTGTCCTGGCACTGATGTGTGACAGCACTAATGTTATGCAGGAAGGTTATACTCCTTCCGAGAAGACCGTGGGACGTACCCTGCGGAGTCTTTTTGAAGAGTACAGTGACCGGAGGATTCTGGTGGCGACATTTGC
>CACXGS010000259.1 GCA_902767195.1 uncultured Lachnospiraceae bacterium
ACACTGGAATTCAGCGCCTGTGAAGTGTTGTAAAGCATGGGGAACAGCTGCCATTTATAGCCAAACTGGAAACTCAGTGCAAGGGCAAACACATAGGAAGGAACGGATACACCGATGACCGAGATGATGGTACAGAGAGTATCCAGGATGGTATCGTGGCAGAATGCCGCGATCAAACCCAGGATCAGACCCACGATGGCCCCCAGAGTAACTGCGTAGCCTCCAATGGCTATGGACACCGGAAGCCGGACAGCAATCAGCTGGGCAATCGGTGTATTTTTCGAAATCTTATAGCTTACGCCGAAATCACCACGCAGCATGTTTATAAGATAGCGGCCAAACTGGATGACAACCGGCTGGTCCAATCCGTATTTGGAATAGAGTACCGCTTTCTGATCTGCCGTCAGTTTCTCGTCGTTAAAAGGAGAACCTGGCATCAGCTGCATGAGGATAAATAGTACCAGCAGTATGACCAGCAAGGTAAACACTGCGGTAATCACACGTTTCGCAACGTATTTTTTCACGTTTTTTCTCCTCTCAATATGAGAAGGAAACAAGGGTCTGCCCCCTGTTTCCCGTTCTTTTTATGAACAAAGGGGCCGTACAATGATAGAAGATTGTACAGCCCCGGAGTCAGGACCTTATGCGGATCCTGTCATCTGATCACAAATTATTTTCCGATTTTGAAATCCTGAATGTTAGGACTTACATACCAGAGGTAACCTGCGCCGATCGCATTAAATTCATCACTGTCCTTAACCTGGTCTACCTGATCACCATTGATGAGAGTAGTATCCAGATCACCTTTCTGATAACTCATAAGAGCCTGCTGGGAATCCTGGATTACCTGATAGGAAATACCGGGAAGCTGTACTTTGTCTGCATTCCAGTAATCATTATTCTTGGTAAGATGCAGTGAGTTGCCTGCTACTGTGTAATCATCCAGAACGAATGCGCCGTTGCTGATTACAGTATCTGCGCTTGTTCCGTAATTTCCGCCAGTGCTGTTAAAGAACTCCTCGTTCATCGGATAGAAGGTCGGGAAGTACATCAGGCTTAAGAAGTAGCTGACAGGAACGTTCAGCTCAACCTTGAGTGTCTTGTCGTCCACTGCAGTAACACCGAGCTCGCTCTTGTCCTTCTCGCCCGCGATGATTTCTGCAGCATTCTTGATCTGTCCGATATCGCTGAGCATATAGGAATACTCGGAAGCAAGCTCCGGATCTACTGCTCTCTGCCATGCAAATACGAAATCTGCTGCCGTAACGGGTGTTCCGTTGCTCCACTTGGCATCTCTTAAGTGGAAGGTGTACTCTTTTCCGTCTTCGGAGATATCATAGGATTCTGCAATAGCCGGAATCGGCTGTCCGTCTGCATCCATCTGCATCAGACCATCTGTATAGTTGGCGATGAACTCAAAGGATGTTCCGTCTGTTGCCACCTGGGGATCTAAGGACTCAACGCCTGTTTCGAACATAACATTAAGATCTCCGCCACCCTCTTTGGCAGCATTCTTGTATACACGGTTAAGAGCAACCGGATGGAACTCAATGCCGGATACTTTAGAGCTGATCATCTCAGCATTGCACTGAGTGTAGATCGGGAAGATTACAGCTTCATTCAGCACGATTGCCTCAGCATCGAAAAGCTGTTTCCAGCGGGCTTCCGGATTCATAGCGGTCTCGCCGGTGGTACATTCCTGGATGATTCCGTCGTAGTCCGCATTGCTCCAGTGGCCGTAGTTGTTGTCGTTATCTGTTATCCACATGCCAAGATAGGTCATAGGATCTGCATAGTCCGGTCCCCAGCGGGTAAGGGCAAGATCAAAATTGCCATCCTGCATGTCTTCGACTCTCTGCTTCTTGGGCTCGGTTCTTAAGTTAACGGTCAGACCCGGAAGGGTAGTCTCCCACTGCTCTTTCAGAACGGTAGATACCTTTCTCGGAGCATCGTCATCATCGACGATCATCTCAATCTCAAAACCGTCTACGCCCAGTTCTTCCAGGCCCTTCTTCCAGTAGTCGGCTGCCTTGGCTGCATCAAAGCTGCATACGTCCTTATGCATCTCCTGGTCTTCGGAGAAATCCTTCTCGTCGGGACCTGTACAGAAATCTTTAGGTACTGCACGGTAGGATGCCTGGGAACCATCTTTGAGTACAGCAGCGGTGATAGTCTCACGGTCGATGGCTGTTGTGAGAGCCATACGGATGTTGAGATTCTGTAACGGATAAATCTCTTCCGCAGCAGCGCCGGTGTTTCCTTCACTGCTGCCGCCGCCACCGCCACCACAGGCCGCAAGGCTGACGATCATTGCTGTCGCCAGAAAGATAGCCAATAGTTTCTTCTTCATGCTTTTCTCCTCCTTTAAAAATAATAAAAATGCAGATTACGCGGCTGAACCAGCACGCTCGTAATCCAAACCTATTTTATTATATCACCGCGCTAAAGCAGTTGCAAGAAAATGATGTCCTCAAGAGCCAGCTCCTGTCCGTCTACAGTGACCGTCTTGTGAATGACCGGATCTACCCGGGTGACAATCCCGGAAATCTCCCGGTAGATCCCTTCGGATCCGTAAGATTCATTCTCTTTATCATGACAGGGGGAATAAAAGGTTACCGTTGCCATGGGCCGATTCCTTTCTGCAATCCTCTTGTTAAAGGTCAGTCTGTAGAGTATCGCCAGCTTGCGGTTAAGTTCTTCTTTCTCCGGTTCGGAGAGCTGTCGCTTCTGTTCGTACACAATCTCTTTTGCGGCGATCCGCTCGTCAAACCACTTCAGGGCGTCAAAGGGCGCAAAGAGTTTTGCTCTCCTCGAACAGGGCATTTCCGGGTGGCGGATCCGGAAATGGGAGTATTTATCATGTTTCGGGCGTCCATGCAGGAAAACCTCCCTGTAGGGAAATCCCTTTGGCATGGTCATGGTACCGATGGCCGGGTATGAAACAGCGACAGAGGTGATTACAGACATCACACGCCTCCTTCCTAAGCCTTGTGTCCGCCAATCTGGGAATTCCTCTCGATGGCAGTGGCTCCTTCCCTGAAGTTCAGTCCTTTTACAATTGCGTTATTGCCGTAACGCTTTCGAAGTTCCGTCATGGCTCCCCTCAGCCTCCTTTCCCGCTCCAGTGCGGAGTAATCCGTGAAAAGGTCCAGCTGGAAGATTCCGTCATCCTCCGCGATATCCATGGCATTGATTCCCAGCCGGCGGAAGAGGAGCCGGTGATCTGTCTTTTTATCAAACTGGGCAAGAAGAGCAGAGGAAATCTGATCGAAAGAGTTGGTCTTCTCCCTTAAACGGGCGGTTCCGCCGTTGTGCTTCGGGTGGAGTCGTCCATAAAAATCGACGGCCACCGGACCGTCGTATTCCGGACAGACTTCCAGGGACCTCCAGTCATAAGAAACCCACCAGGCAAAGGCTTCTGCCACGATGTTTTTAATAAACATATCACAACAAAGACCATCGACCATCTCGGTAAAAACCGTCCGGGCCTGATCATAGGGATAAGGCCGTGCCAGTACCTGGCCGTTAGACAGGGAATGGGCCTTTGTATGATAATTCTTGATGTCAGCCATGGTTACCGGCTCAATGCCCCAGGCATGGTCGATCAGGATCTCCCCGTCAATCCCGAAAGTCTTATA
>CACXGS010000260.1 GCA_902767195.1 uncultured Lachnospiraceae bacterium
CAAAAACGAAATACCATGTGTGAATACAGGTATGAGGGGTTGAACTGTATCGCCAATAACCCCAATCAACGGGCAACGCCGGAGCGTCGGAATCCAATCGCCTGGCTATTGGGGTACCGCAATACAGTTCAACTTGCAAACCCGTTTTTACGGAGGATAACCTATGTTTGATATACAGGAGGAGCTGAAGAAGCTGCCGGCCAAACCGGGAGTCTATCTGATGCACAATGACAAAGATGAGATCATATATGTGGGGAAGGCCAGGGTGCTGAAGAACCGGGTGAGACAGTATTTTCAGTCCGGCTATAATAAAAGCGTCAAGATTGCACACATGGTTTCTCATATCGCATATTTTGAATATATCATAACAGACAGTGAGGTGGAGGCTCTGGTTCTGGAGTGCAACCTGATCAAGGAGCACCGGCCTCACTATAATACCATGCTCAAGGATGACAAAGGTTATCCCTATATAAAAGTAACTGTCCAGGAAGAATATCCGAGGATTCTTTTCGCCAGGAGAATGAAGAGAGACAAGGCCCGTTATTATGGCCCCTATACCAGTGCCGGGGCAGTCAAGGAAACCATTGAACTGATGAGAAAAACCTATCATATCCGAAGCTGCAACCGGTCATTACCGAAAGAGTTCGGCCGTGATCGTCCCTGCCTTTATCATCAGATTGGTCAGTGCCTGGCTCCCTGCCAGGGAAATGTACCTGCAGAGGAATACCGTGAAAACGTAGAAGCAGCCCTTCGTTTTCTGGGAGGAGATGACAGAGAAATCCTGGAGGATCTGAGCCGGCGCATGCAGGAGGCTGCAGAGCAGATGGAATTTGAGCGGGCGGCGGAATACCGGGACCTGATCGAGAGTGTGAAGAGAATCGGGGAGAAACAGAAAATCAACCAGGGAGGCAGTGATGACAGGGATATCATTGCCATGGCCCGGGATAAGGATGAAGCAGTGGTTGCTGTCTTTTTTATCAGGGACGGGAGACTTCTCGGGAGAGACACCTTCCATATGACAGGGACCGAGGACCGGAGCGAGAGTGAGATACTGGGTGAGTTTGTAAAACAGTTTTATGTCGGGACGCCTTATGTTCCCCGGGAGATTCTGACTCAGGAGGAGCTTGAGGAGAAAGAGGTCCTGGAATCCTGGCTGTCTGCGAAACGCGGGGGACGGGTGCTGCTGGGGGTTCCCAGAAGAGGGGCCAAATACCGTATGATGAAAATGGTAGGAGAGAATGCCCGAAATGTCCTGGATAAGGACAAGGAAAAGCTTCGAAGAGAAGAACAGCGAACGGTGGGAGCAGTCCGGGAACTGGAACAGCTTCTGGGAATCAGAGGACTGAATCGTATGGAGGCTTTTGATATATCAAACACCAACGGATATGAAAACGTTGCTTCCATGGTAGTCTTTGAAAAGGGAAAAGCCAGGAGGAGTGATTACCGGCGATTCCGGATTCGAAGTGTTGCAGGGCCGGATGACTATGCCAGTATGGAGGAAGCTCTGACCAGAAGATTCTCCCATGGCCTTAGGGAGAAGAAAGAGAGGGAAGAGGAAGGCAGGGACCAGGAACTGGGGAGTTTCACCCGTTTTCCGGATATCATTATGATGGACGGAGGCAGAGGACAGGTAAATATCGCTGAGAAAGTTCTGGAGCAACTGGGCCTTACTATTCCGGTCTGCGGCATGGTAAAGGATGATCATCATCGCACCAGAGGTTTGTATTATCACAATGATATTGTTCCCTTCCCAAATAATTCCGAAGCTTTCCGGATGATTACCCGTCTTCAGGATGAGGCGCACCGATTTGCCATCAGCTACCATAAGAAGCTGAGAGGGAAGGAGCAGGTTCATTCTGTCCTTGATGACATTAAAGGGGTAGGACCTGCCAGAAGAAAAGCACTGATGCTGCATTTTAAAGACATCGGAAAGATTCGGACCGCCGAGATTTCGGAACTCATGGAGGCAGAAGGTATCACGAAGCGGGTTGCAGAAGAAATATACGGATTTTTTCATGGGGAATCTTCTAATTAACGACCGCCTGTGGTATAGTGAATTAAGCTGTCGGAAATATTAGCATAAAGGAGATTTGATGGATGTATAAAGTTACTTTGACAGAGGTCATTGAGAAGATGGAGCTTAAGAATCTTCTCCCGGACATTGATACGGACAGCATAAAGATTACTACGCCTGCAGTGAACCGTATGGCATTACAGCTGGTAGGCTTTTTTGAGCATTTTGACGCCGAACGTATTCAGATTATCGGAAATGTGGAGAACGCTTACCTTAAGCAGCAGCCGGATGAAGTCATCCTGCCGATTTATGACGAGATTTTCAGCTATAATGTTCCCTGTATTGTTTTTTGTCGTGGCCTGCAGCCATGTGACAGACTCCTGAATGTGGCAGAGCGCTACAATGTTCCGGTGCTGGTTTCCGATATTCGGACATCGGAGTTCATTTCTTCATCTGTACGGTGGCTTAGTGAACAGCTGGCCCCCAGAATTTCGATTCACGGGGTTCTGGTGGACGTTTACGGAGAAGGTGTGCTGATCATGGGCGACAGCGGAGTCGGTAAGAGTGAGGCAGCTCTGGAGCTGATCCGCCGGGGACACCGCCTGGTATCGGATGATGTGGTGGAGATCCGTAAAGTTGATGACGAGAGGCTTCTGGGAACATCTCCGGATATCACCAGACATTTTATCGAACTGAGAGGAATCGGCATCGTTGATGTAAAAAGCCTTTTCGGTGTGGAGAGTGTCATGCTCACACAGAGCATCGATATGGTAATCCGGCTGGAAGACTGGAACCGTGAGACAAACTATGACCGCCTTGGCCTGGAAGAGGATTATATTGAATTCCTTGGTAATAAAGTCGTCTGCTATTCGATCCCCATCCGGCCGGGAAGGAACCTGGCAGTGATTGTAGAATCAGCAGCCATCAATTTCCGATCCAAGAAAATGGGCTACAATGCCGCACAGGAGCTTTATAACAGGGTGACCGGAAGCGTTGCCCGCAGAAAGCAGGATAAATAGAGGAGGAGCAAAATGAAGGAGTATCTATTTGGGGCGGATGTAGGAGGAACTACAGTAAAGCTTGGTGTGTTCCGAACAGAGGGAATCCTGGTTGATAAGTGGGAGATACCTACCAGGACGGAGGATAACGGAGAGAACATTATTCCTGATATTGCGGATACATGCCAGAATTATATAGCAGGACATGACCTGGAAAAAGATGACTTTGCCGGTATTGGCATGGGCATTCCCGGACCGGTGAAAGAGGACGGGACGGTACAGGGATGCGTGAATCTGGGCTGGGGTTTTCGCAATGTGAAAAAAGAGATGGAGAAAGCTCTTGGGATTCCGGCTTACGTGGATAATGATGCCAATGCGGCAGCTCTGGGGGAGATGTGGGCCGGCGGCGCCAAAGGTGTCCGCAATCTGATTATGATTACTCTGGGAACCGGACTGGGCGGTGGAATCATTATCAATGAGAAGACCGTTAATGGCAGTGACGGATTCGGAGGAGAGATTGGCCATATTACCATTCATCCTGAGGAGGAGGAAAGATGTGGCTGCGGACGCCGGGGATGTATTGAGCAGTTTTGTTCCGCCAACGGTATCGTAAGAGTAGCTTCCCGAGCCCTCAAGGATTATAAAGAGGACAGCCTTCTGAAGAAAATTAAAAAGTTCACATCAAAGGATATCTTTGATGCGGCTAAAAAAAAGGACGCCTTTGCGATATCTCAGCTGGAACGTTTTGGCAATGATCTGGGACTGGCCATGTCAAACTGGGCTACCATGACGGATCCGGAGATC
>CACXGS010000261.1 GCA_902767195.1 uncultured Lachnospiraceae bacterium
CGCCCCGGCACCCAGATAAGAGACTGCCGCCTCTTAACTCCGCCAAAGGGAACCGCGTTCCCCTTGACCCCTTGCCCCGGCAGACCTGACACTCACCGTTTGCCCGGCGGCTCGTTTCAGTCCTTCCGGTTTTTGTTGGACCGTTCGCCGGACGGTCCAATAAAAACAGCCGCTGAGCGTTTCGCTGCCATCCGCAAATGAGCGGTGGAGCGAAGCTCAACGGCTTCCTCTCGCGACTTGGCTAGGACAATGCCTTGGCTTTCGTCTAGTTCGGTTTTCGCAGAATCGTCGTGCGACCGGTTCAGTCTAATGGGCAAAAGAAAAATCCGAAGGTTCTAATTTCTTTTACGCCCGTAGAGTGCCCCCTGGTTCCGTCTGCTCCCGGTGCACTATGGATACAGCTTCTTCCATCTTGCGCTATGAAATAAAAAAACCTTCTCTGAACTATAACTTTGTACCGTTCTTAGGCGGCTTTTTCCCCTGTTTTTTGGCGGCTTTATAGTGGATACAGTTTTTATAGGTCAGGCCGTTAATCTGATGCCCGGTACAATAGGCATCCTCGGATCCAAGACCCAGTCCTGCATAACATCTCCATCCACCTCTGATCGTTTGCTTAAAATATGGACAGTACTGCATAATAAACCTCCTCGTTCAATGTGGATTTCTTTGATAATAGACTTATTTAATATTTGTGTAAACAGAATTGAGGACAATGGGTGTTGAAATACTATTTCCGCCTTTTTCTTTTACTGTTTCACCAAAATGCAAATTGCCATCTCAACTGTTCCACCATATCTTATAAATTTAAGGGCAACTAATCTTCTCCTCCCCTTTGTTTTCAGTATAACAAATTCAAAGTCCCAAAAACTCCACTTAAAACCGAATAATTGTTCGCCCCTTGGCTTTTGTTAGGCTTTTATTAAAACGCTTCTAAAATGGGAGGGCGGATTATATTATAAGAGAAGAGGCAGGTAAATCATTTACCAGCCTCTTCAATATCATTAAATAAAATCATATTCCTTTCCCGGAAGGAATTCTCTTGCTTCCGGATTTTCCTCAATCGGAAGGTTGCAACTGCTGAATTTCTTGGGAAGATACCATGTCTTTCCAGGAGCGAAGTTAATTAAAACATAGTCACCCGCAATCATAAATCCGCAATATTTTTCCCTCTCCTCCAGCACTTCATCTTTATATTTTCCTAATACTTTCCAGTCGCGAAGATCTTCATCACTCACTTCCGGATGCCGTTCCTTTATTTCATCCAGGCATACCTTTTCCCAGAGCAGTGCCCGATATTCAGTAACATTATCAGAAGTATAAAACCGTTCGTCAGGCTGTATGTCCTTTCTATATATGGAAAACGGATAGGATTCTTCAGGAAAATAAACATACGATGAGAGGCTATCCAGGAAAAATATTCCATTCTGATGATCGTATATCTTCTTCCAATTAGGATGATTCCTCTTTATTTGCGGAGTGGTATAATAATCACAATTGTGGAAAAGTCCACCTGTTGATTGAATATTGAAAGCATACTCTTCGCTTTCTCCTTTTCTAAAAATCATCATATCAATTTCCGGGTAAAGAGCTTTGATCTCAGGTGTCCAATCTAGGATGCTGCTGTCTTTTCCCTGCAGTGTGCATTGATACCAATTCGACGAATTATTATCATCACAAAATCCATAATAGTAAAGATAATCATTATTTGCGCCCACTGCGCTAACCTTAGCCTTATTGTGTATGGTAGTGCTATTCCCGTCAAGACCAAGCCTGATAAATTTCCCATTTCCCGAAGGGGAGATGAGTGTCAGGTAAATATTATCTCCATAAATATACGGGAAATACAGTATTCTGCTCCGCTTTTCGCCCAGAGAAATTCTATGGGTCAGATTTCCGGAAAAATCAAATTGCAGAATTTCGCTCAGTGTTCCTTCTTTTTCTTCATAGCGACCTTTTTTTAAGATTTCATAGTCCATCATCCAGATCCCGGAAGAATTAAAACCGATGAGCTGATATTTCTCATCCATTGCGCCGACTGGGATCTCGTAATCATTATTCACTTTCTTCAAGGCGTATTCATATTTCCCGTTTCTATGGTTCGTATGAAAAAGCACCCATTCACCGTTTACCGCAGTGTGCCAGGGATAGCCTTCTTTTCCATGACGCCAGGAATATTCCGGATCTGGACCCGTTGTCCAAGGAGTCAGCTCAGATATGTTTACTGTTTTTAATTTCACAGAATCAGAAAACGTGTTTGTGTCTTCCGATACTTTATTTTCATAAAAGCCTGATAACACTTGATTATTAGCTGTCATCGCCGTACCACATATATGGCAGAACCGTGCTC
>CACXGS010000262.1 GCA_902767195.1 uncultured Lachnospiraceae bacterium
ATAGTAGAGAGGGTAAAGAATCTGATGGACGATTCCCAGGGCCATCAGCAGGTCCGGAGAAAGATTGGCATTCATATGAGTATGAAGATCTGTCCGAAACTTATAATCACTTCGGATAAATGTCTTGACGATGGTATGCCGGATGTCCAGACTGTAGTCCTTGGTCTGGCTCATGAGAGTCTTGGAAATGGCCGGTATATGGGCTTTCATCTCGATGCTTCCATCCGGATAGATGTTGGCCACCTTAATATCCCCCATCCTGAAAATGTAAACCAGCCTGTTATATATATCTATATAACTGGGTACCTCTCCCCGGATGACCAGATAGTCCTCCTCGTTCTTAGAGAGGGGAAGTCCGCAGACTCCCGCCAGGTTGGAAATGAGATTGCCCGTTCCATGGTTGGGTGTCGAAAGGACATAATTCATGACCTTTCCCTCCTGAAAAAGGTCCACGATAATATCTTTTTCCTTGTCTAAATAAAATGTCGCAAAATGATTCATACTATCACCATTTATAATTAATTACCGGATTCTTATCCGATTAAGAATCTCCCGGATGATCCAGGGATCTTCAAAACGTTCTTCCTGAGGGCCGATAATCAGGGCATATCCGAAATTATCGGCCAGCACCTCCTCGGGGTCCACCACATACTCGGTATTCCTGCCGAATATTTCCCAGAAATCCGAGGCATCCTCCGCCTCATACAAGACAGAAGGGTCATCGACAGGAACCAGCCCGCCGGCCATCAGATCCATAAAACTGTCCCCAGGCTCCTCAAAAGGTCTTTTCGTGACAAAGACCATCCCGCAGCGTTTCTTCTCACCCCGGACGGTAAACTCTGCCCAGGAATTATGGCGTTCCACATCAGGATTATTGATAATCTTCGAACGGATCTCAGGAGAAAAGCTTATATCCTCCTTCATCAGATGAAATCCCAGAATATCGTACATGGCTGCCCGAAAAGCGCTGTTGCTTCTGGTAAAGCAGTGGAAGAGCTCATGGGCGATCATACACAGGAAAAACTCCTGATAAGACAAATCATCCGACAATCCGGTCTCCAGGAGTTCCTCTCCCAGATAAATCTCCGTCCCGTGGGTGTAGGCGGCGGCCATACATTCTTCCTTCATGGTAGTCTTGATGAAAATAACCCTTCCCAGTTCCGGCAGGTCGTAGCCATTGGCCAGGCATATATGGATGATCACCCCCATGGCCCAGTTAACCAGATGTTTCTCTTCACGACGGAAAGGAAGAACCTGCCGTGCCGCATAGTTCTTCCATTCTTCCAGAGTCGCTCCCACTTTCTGCATGCGAAAGTTCAGGTCCCCCTGGGTAAATTTATTCTGATAGTCTTCCCGGGCCAGCAAACGCCGGACGCCCTCTTCCTTTCCCGCGATCCGCCAGGTCATCAGCGAAGCTTTCTTTATTCTGTGATTGCGGCGAAGATACCGCTTTCTTTTCTTGCTCATGATTCATGTACCATTAGTTTATTCGCCCGGGTAACCTGACCCGGGCGATATCATCATAGATTCAACTTGCGTAATACAGCTGCTCAAACAGTTCATTGGCGTCCACGCCATTTACCATAGGAGGATAATCCCCCTCAACAGTAATGCGGAAGATCCTGCCGTCCTCCAGCTTTGTATCCACCTTGTCCTTACCGTCGGTACGGTAAAATGTAAAAGCTGACCCGGCAGGGATTTTGACGGATTCTTCCACAACATTTCCATCTTCATCCACCACATCACCGGTTACTTCTTTCTTGGACTTCAAGGTGATCGTTCCATTCACCATAAAGTAGGGATCCGAAGTCTCCGGATTCGGATCGTCTGTCACGGAGTAGTTCTTGCCGGCAAAGTAAGTACTTAGAATATCGAAGCGGGTCTGGAGGGCCAGATGTCCCGGATCCGTGATCTCCTGATGATAAACACTGTAATCTTCATCCTCCTCATTCAACACAGAATACGGAGACACAGCGACGGATCCTGCAGCTTCCGGCCTGCCGGAACTGATATCAAAGAGGTGGAGAGTCATATAATCGCTGTCCTCCATCGTCCATACATAGAGGAAGGTTCTTCCGGTGGAAGTATAGACTATGTACTGGTTCACCTCATAGGCGCTGAGATTCTTCACGGAAACATTCTTGCCATTGACTGTCACTTCAAATTCTTCGATATAATCCGAATCCTGATCCTTTGAATAGTTGACCGCTACACCCTCAGGCTGTCCGTCTCCATCGGTGTCCACAGAGAAATCATAATAATCATAAAAACCGGAAATGTATCCCTCTCCCACCGCCGGGCGATACTGGTCGGTCAAAAGATCTCCATAGGCAGAATACAGAAGGGTGACATTCTGGGTGCCGCTGGCATAGGGGGCAATGTCATAATCAGAAAAGTAGATTGTGATTCCCTGAGGATCCAGTGTCCAGTCCGGTTTAAGGTCTCCCTCTCCTTCCAGCCTGCTCTTTATATTTTCATCCAGCTCATCAAAAAACATGTCTTTTCCGTACTTTTTCAAAAGCTCTTCCTTGATGGCCTTCAGAAACTGCTGCTGGTCTGCAACAACATCAGACAGTTGAATCTCTGCTCCGGTCCGGGCATCCAGGTTAACCGTATCATAGGCCGCATCTCCATGGGCGCCCCCTGCATAACTGATGGTTCTTTCCAGCAGACTGAGAACCTGGCTGTCTGCCCGGCGAACATAAAAGTTCTCCTTATACATGTTGGGGATTTCTGCTCCCAGAGAATTCTCCGGGAAGTCTTCCCGCATATCTAACAGCTCCTTAACCTGCTTTTTATAGTCCTTTGTCCCGTCCTTCATGATCTGATCAAGAGCGGCTGACAGTTCCGGATATTCCTCCCTGCTGTCCTCGGAAAGCCTGATACTGTCATGGCTTCCTTCCACTAAAGTAGTCGTATTATCTTCATTCATTTCATTATTAATGGTCGTGGCCTTCTCGATCACCGGCCGTGCTGCCATTTCCACTCCCTGGCCGGCAGGCTCTGTCCCGGTATCCGTGGCTTCCTCCTGGGCGGCAGCCGCCACCGTCGTTCCCTCCTGGCCGGAACCGGTTGTCTTACTCTCCGATGATCCGCCTGCCCCGCAGCCGGCAGTCAATATCAGACACAATATGGTGAAAACAGCAAAGATTCTTTTCTTATTCATGCAAGATCCTCCTTTTCATACAGGTGTCAATTATGCTGTTTGAAAATCATTTTAATACGTCATCCATATGATTTATTGTGCCATATTGCGTACAGATTGTCTACTGCCTCAGGAAGGTTTGTCCTTCCAAAATCTTACCTCACCGTAATGTCTCCGTCTTTGCAGTCGATATTAACAGAGGGCTGTTTGGGATCCTGATTCAGACTGTATCCGGTGAGTTCATCCCCGTCCCGGTTGAGGCTGGTTCCTTTCTGAATCAGATTCCCCGGAAGGTTGATCTCTCCGACTTTCGTCTGCAGACTCCAGTTGATCTCTTCTGATCCCGGTGTCGTAAATTCTATGAGAGCATCACCATAGGAAAGGGAGTAATTATTCTTCCCTGCAAATGTACATTTCTTCATCTCCAGGTCTCCACTCTCCATTGTGGTATTCATATCAGAAATACTACTGTCATCGAAATGAATATCTCCGTATTTGCTGTCAATCATGCTCTGCTTCAGGAAAAGATTTTTCCCCTTCAAATCCCCACTTTTCATAGTGATGGCTGCCCTGTCGCACTGTACCTGATCCATGCTGAAATCTCCTGCCAGGATCTCGGCAGAAAAATCAGTGCCAGTCAGGCCTTTAACAAGTGCATCACCGGCCTGGGACTTAATCTCTGTATTTTTTATAACTGTGCCGGCCGGAACGTAGAGGGTGATTCCTTCTTTCTGATTCGTTTTAACATACTCACTGCCTCCGGAAAAGAAGAACAGGTCCCGGATGCTGAAATTGACATGGATATTGGGGGCATTTTCCTTTAATGTAAATGTGCCTCCCTGGCTTGTCCATGATATCGGGTTCTGATCCTTGTTTCCATAAACCCGGTAGCTGATTCTGAATTGCCGGTCCCGGGAAGGAAGAATCTCCAGGTCGGAATGTTCAATGTCAATAAAGATCTTGTCAAATGCGGGAACTACTGTTTCATCTTCCTCATAAATTTTTCCCTCTCCTCTAAGTCTGCCGCCCTCATCTCTTTCTGAAAGGAAGCGGACTCCTCCGCCGGCTGCACCGGCTCCGATTAGCAGTCCTCCGATAAAGCAAAGTGCAACGGCGACAACCATAATTCTGTATAGCCATTTATTCATGTTTTTCCCCTCCTTTCCTGCTGATCATTCGGCTGATCAGACGGATCAGTCCGAATATCATCATCTTTCCTGCCCAAATGGCAAACAGGATGACAAGAAGTCCCAGGCCGATTCCTAAAATACCGCTGCCGATTACCAGCACTCCTGCGGCAAGGGAAGAGGCAAAGAGTGCAAAGCTCTGAACAACCAGCCAGCCTCCGCCAAGTACGGCACCGATACCAAATACCACAACAGCGAAGAAGACAGCGGCTGCCATAGCCACTCCGCTGAACAATAAGGCAATTGCAGTAATTCCCAGAGGAATCCCAACAGGTGCTGCCAGGATAGCCAGCAGTGCAATCAGGATAATCCTTCCCACAGAAGATTCTCCAAAAAAGCTGCCTTTCTTCTTATCTGCCTTCTTCGGCGGGGAATCTCCCGATGCTTCCCTGTCTTCCTTATCCTTCTCCGGCTTCTGATAGAGTACCGGCAGATTAGGAGTAGTGAGGAGTTCATTCAGCAGTTCTGCTGCAGCCTCTCTGGGTGGTCCCAGTTCTTCAATCACTTCTGCCTCTCTCTGCGGGCCGGCTTCCTCAAAATATTCTGTAAAATACTCCATGGCATTCTCATAATCTTCTCGCGGGAGCTTTCTAAGATAACGATCCAGCTCCTTCAGATATGCTTCTCGGTTCATCCTTTCAACCTCCCTTCAACGATACCGTCAATCACTTCTTTGTATTGCCGCCATTCATCCTCCAGAACGGTCAGCTGCTCTCTGCCTGAATCTGTGATAGAGTAATACTTGCGGTTTCTCCCCTGAAATTCCTGATTATAGGTGGTCAGATATCCACTCTGCTGAAGTCTTCGCAGGATGGGATACAGGGACGACTCCTTAATCTCTGCAGCCAGCTTCACGGTCTGACTGATCTCATAGCCGTAGGAATCCTTCCTGCTGACAACCGATAAAATCAGAAACTCGATCAGAAGAGATGAAACGGGGTAATACATAAGCTCATCTCCTTTTTTTCAGTATTATTTCATTTGATTTTATATATATAAAATTTTTATATATGCGAGTATAACACATATATAGATTTTGTCAAGAGTAAATTATAATATTTATTTCCCGGACAGCAAAGTTCTTTCGTAACAGGAAAAAGGCCCCGCCGAAAAACGGCAGAGCCCATGTAGGTTAATAATGTAGATATTCCTCTTGTCTTTATTATTTAACAACGATCTTAAACGCTGCAACCTTAGTCACAGATGGCTTGTAGTTGGTATTTCCTAATGC
>CACXGS010000263.1 GCA_902767195.1 uncultured Lachnospiraceae bacterium
CCCTTTCGGGTGATGTAAAAGAACAAGAACGGAATTGTAGAACGAGGATGCCTCTGTGAGGCATCCTTTTTTTGCACCTTAAACAAGCTTCCTGTATAATACAAAATGTAGAGGTTGAAACAAAAGGGGGTTGAAAAGAAAAATACCTCAGTGTAAACTTAAGAAATACTGACTTGGTCGGTTGGTATAAATCTTAATTCACAGAGAGGTATCTAATATGAAGTCTACTACAAAACTTAATAATGCGCAACTGAATAATGAATTTTCTTCTGATGAGATCATTACCATCGGAAAGAAGGCCATGGAGGAAGCCACCGCTATCACGTGGAAACAGGCAGAAGTCGGAAGAACGCTTACACAGAACGATAAGATCGCACTTGTCGATGAACAGACGTTAGTCATCGGAGCAGATATCGGAAGTGAAAAGCATGATATCCGCGCTTTTGATAACAGAGGACGGGAGTTTTCTAAAAAGGCCTTTGAATTTGAGAACAATGAAGCAGGCTTTGAAGATGCAGAGAAATGGATTTCTGAGATAAAGAATGCACGGCATATGGAGAAAGTCATGGTCGGAATGGAACCGACAGGGCACTACTGGTTCAACTTTGCATCGTGGCTGACGGATAAGGGAATTACGGTAGTCCTGGTCAATCCGCATCATGTCAAAAAATCCAAGGAGCTGGATGATAACCTGAACCGGAAGACGGACAGGAAAGATCCGAAAGTAATCGCAGGACTGGTACACGAAGGACGTTATTCGATGCCATACCTGCCGGAAGGAATCTATGCAGAGCTTAGGAACCTTAACAATCTCCGTCTGATGAATACGGAAGAAAAGACCAGATGCATGAACCGTCTGACCAGATGTCTATCCATCAACTTTCCTGAATATCGCACAGTATTCAAAGATATCAGCGGGACAGGAAGTCTTCTGCTTCTGGAACGGGCACCTCTTCCAGATGATATCATAAAGCTCGGTGCTAACGGTGTCAACCGGATCTGGCGGGAAGCAAAGCTCCGTGGTGTCGGATACAGCAAGGCATTGAAGATCGTTTCAGCTGCAGAGCATAGTATTGGAAGAAAAGAGGGCCTGGTCATTGCCAGAAAGGAGATCCTGTGGGAAGTCGAACAGCTCAGAAATTACATCAAATGGGAAAAGGAACTGCTGGCTCTGATCGAAGAAATGACAGGAAATATTCCTTATGTGGAGAACATCCTTGAGATCAGGGGGCTCGGAATTCGTACTGTTGCAGGGATACTGGCAGAAATCGGCGACATCAGCAGGTTCGTCAGTCCGAAGGCGGTACAGAAACTGTCAGGATTTGCCCTGGTGGAGGACAGTTCCGGGAAACATAATGGAAAGACCGTCATCAGCAAACGCGGAAGGAAACGTCTGCGGTACCATCTGTATCAGGCAGCATTGGTCCTGGTCGCACAGAATAAAGAATTCCGGGATGTCTATGAATACTACATAAACAGGGATATCAATCCGTTAAAAAAGATGCAGGCTTTGATGGCAGTAGCATGTAAACTGCTAAGGGTGCTTTATGTAATAATCAAAAAAGGCATAAGATATGACCCGGACAAACTATTAGGGGATATCTGCAGGACAGTACCGAAAACAGCCTGAACCATCAAAAACAACCTGAAGACATATGACGAGAAAGGAGAAAAGGACAACCATCCGGAATCAGTCTGAACCGCTGGATATCCGGCGGCTGAGACTGGTTCCGGAGAAAGAATCAGAGAAACGAAAGCAGAACGTAACAGGCTAACGTCCTCTGTGAAAAGCAGAGCTGTTACAGGAAGCAGATCGACCAACCGGTCAGTAAAAGGACAAAGAATGAGCCAGCAGCAGTCAGCAGTAATATATTCCGTAGGGCATGACCCTGACCACAAGCTTAGCTGACGCCCGGTTTATGGATGCAGGACGAAAGAAGTTGGGAGCCGTACACAGATACGTGACCCCGTTGGACACAGGAGGTTAGCTGCCATAACTTGGGAGGGTATGCGTAGTGCCATGTATAAATATGCCAGACGTTTAATTTCCTATACCCTTTTTTCATTGATCCAGTACCCGATACTATGGATAATCCATACACCATACTCATTCTTTCCCTTTACACTTAGGTATTGAACTATAAAAAATCCCTTATTTTTCAGCAAAAAGGGCTTGACAAAATGAGGAGGATAAAGAGCGTGGAGAATGGGAAGAAGAAACTTAAATGGAGCGAATTCTTGTCGATTCTTTTTGTGGTGTGGAATAATAATATGGGAAGGGGAATGCTTGACAGCAGAGGTTTGTTCCCGGAGGAACTAA
>CACXGS010000264.1 GCA_902767195.1 uncultured Lachnospiraceae bacterium
AGTTACAGTTATAATCTCTCCTTTGCGTCCCTGCATCGATTCGTCTGCCGCAAGTGTATCTACAAGCTCGCCCACAGTGGTGGTATATTGAATCTCGATGTCCTTATATTTATCTAAGTACCCTCCCTTATCCATCAGGTACAAATACTCGCCAACCGTCATGAAATCATCAACTTTTTCGTTACGCAGGTCGGCAAATTCGTCTTCTGTCATGACCTTTTCAAGGAGTTCCCCCACGGTTGTCCCTTTTTCTATCTCTATCGCCCGAAGGCCGGCAACAGCCTGATTATCTTTATCACTCAGAAAATCCAGCAGCTGACCCAGGGTAAACCGGAAAGTAATATCATCGCCTTTCATTTTGAATAACATTTTTGACACGGCGCCATTCCGCTTGCTGTTAACGTCTGCCTGAGTGGCCAGGGCTTTGAATCCGGGACTGGAAACCGTAAGCATGGAAATCGGTTCGGCCGCTTTCGGAATAGCAATCACTCCACCGGAAAAAATTAACTGGAAAACCAGGACAAAGGGCATGATTGTCATAGCCGTTGTCGTTGTTCGTGAAAGAGCGGAGATCCACAATGACATCATATCTGCTGCATATGTGATCATCAGGACAGTAAAACCAAAATCCAGAAGAAACCATGGTGTAAACAGTCCCTGCTCCGGATATTTCATGCCTGCCATTGCCGTTACCTGAAGAGTTATAATGGTTTGTAACAGGCATAAAAGGAGCTGATAGAGCATATGGGAGACGATGTAGGAACTGATATGCATTCCTGACCTGTGCTCTCTCTTGACAACATCCCGCTCCCGGCAGATTACCTGGACTGAATTAAAGCAGCCGTTCCATATACAGACACATACCAGGGCAAAAGTCCCTGTCAGAGTTCCGTTCATTGTTACCATATAATTCTTTCCCATGACATAACCAACGAGACCGGCGATCAGCGCTGTCATGGGGAGGACCTTCCAGTCACTCTGATAGACAAACATTCTAAGAAATTTCAGAACATATATGCCAACCTGGCCGATACGCCCACGATGTTTTACTTTCCCTTCTTTATTCGAAGTATTGATGTTATGTTCAGCCATTTGCCACCTCCGCATATTTCAGCACATATTCGTCAGCAAGGCCATCGCCGCCTTCTTCAACCTGATTAATGGTTTTTACGATTTCTTCCATCGTATTGCATCCAAAGAATTCTTTTGCTTCCCGGACACTTCCATAATATGCAAGTCGCCCTGTCTGGGTGCTGTCTTTGGCCAGGACGATTACATCATCAATCAGATCAATCACACGGTCCGGTGTGTGTGAGATCACCATGACAATCTTACCTTCATCTGCAATCTCACGCAGTCTCTGAAAGAGT
Organism: uncultured Lachnospiraceae bacterium; assembly: GCA_902767195.1. The sequence goes on from CACXGS010000264.1 coordinate 1,371, forward strand.
TCTCTGGCCATTACACCATCCAGTCCGGAATCCGGTTCATCCAAAATAAAAAGGAATGGATCAGAAATATACTCCATAGAGATCGACAAGCGCTTCCTCTGACCGCCGGAGAGCTTCTCCGCTTTGTTATTCTTTACAAGGGTAAGCCCGAAAATATCCATTACTTCGTCTACTTTCCGCCTGCGTTCTTTTAATGACATATCTTTGGGAAGTCGCAATTTAGCGGAATCCATAAGGGTATTCAACACCGTATCTTTCCCACGTATCATTTCTGACTGGGGAACAAAACCCACCTCATACTGCATCTTTTTATAGTCTTTATACATATCCCTTCCTTTGAGGAGTATTTTAGCATGGGCTTTTTCATAACCGGTTACTGCATTGAGATAGGTCGTCTTTCCGGCTCCCGATCCTCCCAGCAGCAATACCAGATGCCCCTGGGGAATAGCCATCTGTATATCTCGCAGCAGCATTTTTTTACGAAAGAGTTTTTTCACTGTCCTGTCTTTTATTTTGACGGTAAGTCCGTCCTCTATAATCGGAGCACTGTTTTCTGTCGCAAGCTCCTCCATCTTTTCCCTGATATTCTCAACCTGTTGTCCCGGTTGATACTTGCTGCTTAATCCCCAGACCAGCATTGGGATAAAACGGGTTTCATCAAGGATACAAAATACCAGCCATCCTTTGCCCGCTCCATATACCTCAATCAATCCGGAAAATACCCGAACATTATAGATAATATGCACAATCATCACAGCAACAAGGACTATTAGAAATGCCAAACCAAAAAAAGCAGCTGCGCCACTTACCTCTATATTACGCAGCAAAACATTTGCCAGCAAAAGGACGGTTATTAAGAAACTGGTGAAAGCGTAGCCACGGCCTTCCGATTCCCTATTCGCGCAGCGGGCCAGCTGATATTCTCTGACCCAGGGAACCAGAGCCCACCAGGCTTTGACCCCTGACTTCCTGAAAATCTTCCATGCACCAAAGATATACAATCCTCTGAACGCAATAAGCAGTAAGTCATAGGAATCCAGAAAAGCAATTGATATTAACTGGAGAATTGTTTCCATTTCATCCACCCCTTCTTTATTCTTCATGTTCATGCAAGTGCGGTATAAAGGGCTGATTATTTGACCCTGATATCATAATACTACTAACCACACATTTATGCCACCTTAATAAGGAGGGCATTATCAAATAATCTAATCTATGATATAATCAGAGCAGCTGAAATAGCCTTGAAAACAGATTATCACCGGATATACTGTTTCAGGGAAAGGAGGGACTTGCTTTGATGGATAATGAAAACCTTAACAGCTCAGAGGTTACTGAAAAGGAGCAGTTTACAGAAAATAATACGGATACAGAGAACGCTCTGATTAACGAACAGGATAATGAGACTTCTGAAGAGGATGAGTTACAAAGAGAAATAGAGGAATTAGAGGCTGAAGCGAGAAAGCAGTTTAAAATAGGAATGACTATTATGGTTGTCAGCCAGCTCATCACCCTGGTGTGTGCCCTGACGGAATCCTACATGAATTCCCATTACTCGACGAATCCCATAAAATCACAGCTGGATTTTATTGTCCAGACCTGTTCTTATGCTTTCTATCTCGGCCTGATCTTTATTATCCGATACTATATTGCAAGACGTAAGATTCCTAAAGATTAAGGCTAAATCATCTGATCCAAAGAAGGGGGAAATACAATGCCAGGACCAGGAACCGGACACGGACCGCGAGGATTCTTATGCATTATGCACATTATTTTTGACAAAGTTTGTGCAAAATGTACAGTTTTAAAAGATGCTTTCCCCGGCTTATAACAATATTTCAATCTTCCTCTGGACCATAGATGGGATAAGATTAGTATAATGAATAGTTTGTCTCCTGATTGATGCGTATTTCTATGTTATTAATACATAGCAATCCGCAAACTATCTGACAATTCTGAATATTTACAAGAAGACAGGAGTATGCTAGTGTCAGATTAAATCCCAAAAAAGGAGATGTTAATTATGTCAATTAAACTATTTGCCACAGATTTAGATGGCACTTTATTAAAGAGTA
>CACXGS010000265.1 GCA_902767195.1 uncultured Lachnospiraceae bacterium
CCTGCCAATCGTGATGACTGCAATCGTATGATGAGCCTTTTCTTTTCAAAAAGAGGAAAGCACATCATTTGCGGAGGAACTACCTCCACCATCGCCGCCGAGTGGCTTAATAAGCCGGTGATATTCAGCACTCAGTTTGAGACCGGAAGCGACGTGCCTCCCATGTCTGAGATCGAAGGGGTTGATCTTGTGACAGAAGGTGCCGTTACGATGAGTAAGGTCATCGAGTACGCCCGGGATTACGTGGGCGACAATCAGCTTTATGATACCTGGAGCTTTGGAAAAGACGGAGCCTGCCGCATTTGCCAGCTTCTTTTCGAGGAGGCAACCGATGTAAACTTTTTTGTAGGCAGGGCCATGAATCCTGCCCATCAGAGCCCGGAGCTTGTTCTGAATTTCAATATGAAGATGAACCTGGTAAAAGAGCTGTCGAAGTATCTGAAACAAATGGGCAAGCATGTCAAGATCAGTTATTACTGATTCATGGATCTAATAATCGAAGTATTTCCGGATAATCATGGTATTATGGAAGCAAAAGGAGGAGTGATACCGATGGCAGATATCGCATTGGAAGTGGAACGTTACGAAAAGAAGATCAGGAACTGTGAGACCATGACCGATCTCCTGCTCACCATGTCTGCATGGCAGAACTATGCCAGAGGACTTACCGAGGAGCAGAGAAGACCGGTAGATCTGGCTTATATCGAAGTCGAAGCCCGGCTTCTCAAAACAGTCAGCAAGACACCGTGGTAATCCGTCCTGTCATATCATTTACTATTATTGACAATGAAGAATTCCCCGCAGATATTTTCTGCGGGGAATATTATTCTCTATCAAAATCTGATCTTATCCCGGCTGGCCCGAAAGGATCCATGGAGCCGGTTTGGCTTCGAACATACCCTTGTTGTTGAGCTTGGACATGGAGATCTGAATGACCTCTTCCTGCTCGATCTTATATTTCTCAAAGATCCGCAGGACATCAGACAGGATATTCAGCTCCAGGGTGTAGACCACAAACTTCATTTTGGGATTAAGCCGGAGAAGATTCTGCACTTCCTCTTCAAACAGCCTGGTGGCAACGATAAAAGAAAGGGAGGGAACCGGAAGTCCCTTCATGGATTCCCTGGAGGTGTCCGTGACGATACTGACGTTATGGAGACCGAACTTGGTAACGTTGTCCTCCATGGAATAACGGTCATGCGGGTTATATTCTACGGCGATGATATGTCCGTCATTGGCAATAACCGCAGATTCCACAGCGATACTCTCTCCGCTGATAATGCAGATGGTGTCCTGATCGTCCAGGTGAAGCTTATTAATAATGATAGAACGGATCTCGCTGGCAACATAGCGCACCGATCCCTGTGAGAAACTGGCATTCTGAATACCGCGGCGATAGGAGCTGGTGGCGTTGGAATTCACGATCAGCATGACCGAAGGACCGGTAATCTCCTGGTCGATCATATCAGCGATCTTGCAGATGTTGACATTTCCCTTGGGCTCCAGACCGCTCTTGAACCAGAGGTCACAGTTGCCCAGGCCGCTCTCCCAGAGATTAAAGAAAAAGCCCGGATGGCCTTCGTCAATCAATACCAGAACTCTCTTGTGAGATTCAATGGTAGGAATCAGATTCTTCTTTTTCTTGCTGATGTCCATAATCTTGATCTTTTCGATATCCATTCCGGTGATTCTGGTATAATAATCAAGCCAGGAAAGGATCTGGTTATTGGTAAAGGAAGACTGATTATTTGCCATGGGTATCCCCCTTTCGGATATGAGATAAAATGGTGAAATTACAAAAATATGAATTTGTCCCTTTTTGTAAATTACAGAGGAACCTTTACATATATTTTATTACAACCACAGAGAAAGGGCAATACTTACGATTTGCTTTTTTTCTGGGGAGACTGATTGACATTTGAATCGGTATGCGTTAAAGTGTCATGTGAGGTTTGTGTTTTTTTGACGAATTGAATGGTTGAGGTATTATTTATATGAGAAACTATTCTGTCAGAGATTGGATCGAACAGAACAAATATCTGATTTTTGTAATATATTATACGCTTTATATGGTCGGTTTCGTCCTGGTTGAGAATAGGACACCGGCTCATCTTTATGTTATCCACTGTCCGCTGGATCAGTATATCCCCTTCTTGGAGATTTTTGTGATCCCCTACATCTTATGGTTCTTTTATATCGGAGGAATCGTCCTCTGGATGGGAATCTTTGACAGGGATAATATGTGCAGGCTGCTCTGGAGCGGCATGGTCGGCATGACCATATTCCTCCTGATCTCCTGGTTCCTCCCCAACGGGCTGGACCTGCGGCCGACAGCATTTGAGAGAGATAATATTTTTGTGTGGATCACCAGGACATTTATCTACGGCAGTGACACACCGACCAATGTTTTTCCCAGCATCCATGTGAATAATTCGATATGCGCATGCGTTGCCGTCCTGGCCAGCGACAGGCTGAAGGACAGGAAAGTGGTCCGCGGTGCTTCTGTCATTATGGCAGGACTGATCGTCCTATCCACCATGTTTTTGAAACAACACTCGGTGGTCGATGTTTCGGCGGGTATGATTACGGCATGGTTAAGCTGTGAGATCTGTTTCGCCGATGCATTGAAGACCTGGAAAGAGAGTCTTTTCTATCCGACGGCAAGAGGATCACTCAGCTATCAGCCGGCGGTCAGAGGCCCGATCAAGAAGAACTATCCCAAGGTCAGTCATTGATATGCGTAAGATTATTTTTATCGGAAGAAGTGAATCGGGTAAGACAACTCTGACCCAGGCCATGAAAGGCAAGAAGATCACTTACCATAAGACACAGTATGTGAACCACTATGATGTGATCATCGACACCCCGGGTGAATATGCGGAGACAAAGGAGCTCGGCGGGGCTCTGGCTATTTACGCGGCGGAGGCGGATGTAGTGGGTCTGCTGCTCAGTGCGACAGAACCTTTTTCCCTGTATCCTCCCAACATTACCGCCGCGGCCAACCGCGAGGTCATCGGGATCGTTACCAAGTGTGACCACTGGGCCGGAGATCCGGATCAGGCAGCCCTGTGGCTGGAGCTTGCAGGATGTGAGAAGATTTTCATGACGTCTGCTTTTACGGGGGAAGGGATCGCAGAGATCCTTTCATATCTGAAGGAGGATCATGAGAAGCTTCCCTGGGAGAAGGCAAAGGCTCAGTACGACAGACTGGGTTATGGAAAGGATTCCGGCTCGGAAGAGATGAACATAAACGGAGTAAGAGTCTGATGAACAACTATGAGGAAAGAGAGGGAATTATGACGGGGAATCGTGAAGCAATTCGTAATGCAAGAGAATTGGGCCTGCCGAAGGTCATGATGCTTGGTCTTCAGCATATGTTTGCCATGTTTGGCGCGACTATTCTGGTGCCCTTGCTGGTAAGCAAATACTTTGACGGTGAGGGGATATCTATCCAGGTAACATTGATGTGCGCGGGATTAGGTACCCTCTTATTTCATGTCTGCTCCCGGTTTAAGGTGCCGGCCTTTCTGGGATCTTCCTTCGCCTATCTGGGCGGATTTGAGACGGTATCCAAGCTTTCTGCCGGGAAATACGCCGACATGCCCATGAATGAGAAGGTTTCCTATGCCTGCGGCGGCATCGTAGTAGCCGGTCTCATGTACCTGGCTCTGGCATTGATCATTAAGATGGTGGGAGTAAAACGAGTGATGAAATTCCTGCCCCCGGTGGTGACCGGACCGATCATCATCTGTATCGGATTGAGCCTGGCCCCTTCTGCCATTGCCAACGCCTCCACCAACTGGCCCCTGGCCTTGATCGCTCTTTGTGTTGTTTTGATTTTTAATATCTGGGGCAAGGGAATGTTTAAGATCATTCCCATTCTCATGGGAGTAACCATCTCCTATCTGGCTGCACTGCTCATGCATGCCGCCGGCTTTACAAATACTGACGGCAGTGCCATTTTTAATTTTGCCAGCGTGGCAAAAGCCTCCGTGATCGGACTGCCGCCCTTTAGCATCTGCAAGTTTGATATCACGGCCATTCTTGTTATGGCGCCTATCGCCATCGCCACTATGATGGAGCATATCGGAGATATCAGCGCCATATCGGCGACGGTAGGAGAGAATTTTATAGAAGATCCGGGCCTTCACCGGACCCTGATGGGTGACGGACTGGCAACAGCTTTTGCCGGTCTCTTCGGAGGACCTGCCAACACGACATACGGCGAGAACACGGGCGTTCTGGAGCTTAGCCATGTCTACGATCCCATGGTGGTTCGTCTGGCTGCCTGCTTTGCCGTCCTCTTAAGTTTCTTCCCCAAGGTAGCAGGCCTGATCGGAACCATGCCCAGCGCCATTGTGGGCGGTATCAGTTTCATCCTTTACGGAATGATCTCCGCCATCGGTGTGCGAAATGTGGTGGAGAACCGGGTGGATTTCACCAATTCCCGAAACCTGATTATCGCCGCGATTATTCTGGTAAGCGGGCTGGGATTCTCCCAGGGCATCACCTTCACCGTAGGTGGAACCAGCATCACACTGACCAGCCTGGCCATCGCTGCCCTTGCCGGAGTGATCCTGAATGCCGTCTTACCGGGAAATGAATATGAATTCGGCAAGAACCCGGAAGGAGACATCAGCAGAGGACTGGGAATCAACCCACAGAACTCGGACAGCGTAAAGAAGAAAACAAA
>CACXGS010000266.1 GCA_902767195.1 uncultured Lachnospiraceae bacterium
GCCTTTGCGATATCTCAGCTGGAACGTTTTGGCAATGATCTGGGACTGGCCATGTCAAACTGGGCTACCATGACGGATCCGGAGATCTTTGTCATCGGCGGCGGTGTTTCCAGAGCAGGGAAAGCCCTGACAGATGTTGTCGGAAAATATTACCGTAAATATGCTTTGCCCGGACAGAGAGATATTCCGATCGTCCTGGCAACTCTTGGCAACGATGCAGGGATCTACGGCTGCGCACGTCTGGTAATTGGATAATATTGGGAATAAAGCCCAAAAAAATAGCAAGAATTATAAACAAAAACACAGCAATTTAATAGATTTTTGTCATTTTATCTAAAGGGAGCAATAAAGCTCCCTTTTATTTTGTAGAGTTTCGTTATTGTGGAAAAAATTTTTATAGGTTATATTGTATTAGGCAGTAATTGATTGTATCAGAAAATGATCATGATAAGAAAATGGATGGAGTAACGGCGTGAAGCAGTATTCAGAACAGGACAACAGAGATTATCAGCTTGTTACGGACACAGAGAATAGGGACAGAGATGAAGACCATCAGAAGATGGTTGAGGAGCTGAACCGAATTCTGCAATCCGGAAAGCTTCTGAAAGATGAGCCTATGAGTGCTCATACCACTTTCCATGTCGGTGGCCCGGCTGCCTTGTTTGCCGAGCTGGCAGACAGGGAGGAGATCAGAGACCTGATCCGGTGTGCCAGACGGTATGATTACCCCTTCTTTGTAACTGGCAACGGCAGTAATCTTCTGGTTTCTGACCGGGGATATGATGGGTTGATCCTTCATCTTGGCAAGTCCTTTGAGAAGATTTCCCTGACGGATGATGTGGTGACTGCTCAGGCTGGAGCATCCCTGGCACGACTGGCCAGAACTGCGTACGAGATGAGCCTGACCGGCCTGGAATTTGCTGCCGGCATCCCCGGCTCTGTCGGAGGCGCAGTGGCTATGAATGCCGGCGCCTACGGTTCGGAGATGAAGGATGTGCTTGTGGACGCAGATGTTCTGACTCCGGAAGGAGACTTTCTGACGCTGACTTCGGATGAACTGGATCTTTCTTATCGTCACAGCTGTGTATTTGAGAGGGATTATCTTGTTCTCTCCGCCCGCTTTAAGCTGAAGGAAGGAAAGAGCGAAGAGATCAGGAACCGCATGGATGAACTTGCCGATGCCCGCAGGAGCAAGCAGCCTCTCGAGTATCCCAGCGCAGGCAGTACTTTTAAGAGGCCTGAGGGATATTTTGCAGGGAAGCTGATTCAGGATGCCGGTTTGAAGGGATATACGGTTGGTGGAGCCCAGGTTTCCATAAAGCACAGTGGCTTTGTGATCAACTGCGGAGGAGCAACCGCATCGGATATTCTGACCCTGATCGGAGATGTCCGCCGAAGGGTGAAGGAGACATTCGGAGTGGTTATGACACCCGAGGTGCGTTTCGTCGGTTTCGATGAGGAGGAGCTTAAGAATGTCGTTTTCTTCTGATGTGAAGGAAGAGCTGTCTCGGATTGAGAACCACGAAAAGCATTGCCGGATCGCAGAGTTGTCTGCTATTATCAGTCTCTGCGGACGAATTCGGATACCTTCAACGGGAACACCCTCCCTGGTCCTGCACACGGAAAATGTATCGGTAGCCCGAAGGTTCTATGTGCTGATCAAAACGACTTTCGACATACAGCCGGAGGTTGTCGCACGAAAGCATGAGTATTTGAAGAAGAATCGATTCTATATGATATCGATTCGGGATAACAGAGTGCTGAATATTCTGAAGATGACCCGGCTGATCAATAATCTGGGTCAAATGGAAGAAGAGTTTCGTGTGAGGGATAATCCCGTACTTCAGAATACCTGCTGCCGCAGGGCCTTTCTTCGCGGCGCTTTTCTCTCAGCGGGATCCATCACGGATCCGGAAAAGAACTATCATTTTGAGGTGGTTTGCGTGGAAGAGGAAAAGGCTGTGCAGATTCAGGAAGTATTCCGCTATTTCGGACTGGATGCCAGAGTGGTGAGCAGAAAGAAGTATTACGTTGTGTACATGAAGGAAGGTTCCATGATTGCTGATGCCCTCAACGTCATGGAAGCACATGTATCCTTGATGCGTTTTGAAAATATTCGCATCCTGAAGGACGTGCGGAATTCTGTGAACCGGAGGGTGAATTGTGAGGCAGCGAATATAAGCAAGACAGTATCTGCCGCAAAAAAACAAATTGAAGATATTGAATATATTAAAAAGACGGTTGGGTTGGACTGCCTGAGCCCGTCTCTTCGAGACGTAGCCTGGGCCAGATTGGAGGAACCCAACATTTCCCTGAAAGAGCTGGGGAGCAGACTGAATAAGCCGGTGGGGAAGTCCGGAGTGAATCACCGCCTGCGTAAATTAAGTCAGATTGCACAGAATATAAGGGAGACCGGTAAGGTTTTATCCTGATGGGTAAAGACTTGGCGTTCCCTTTTCATTATGGAATTACTACAGGAGGTTACTATGGTATCGAGAGCAATGGAGATTAAGATTCCGACAGGACTGGATCCGAGCACAATCGCACTGTTTATTCAGATTGCAAGTCAGTATGAGAGCCGGGTATATGTTGAGGTGGATAATAAGAGAGTGAATGCAAAGAGCCTGATGGGCATGATGACTCTCGGAGTCCCTCAGGGAGAAGAAGTCATGGTGATTGCAGATGGAATGGATGAGAGCCAGGCCATATCACATATTAACCAATATCTTTCGAATGAATCATAATGAGTGAATAGAATAGTAATTCCCACTTTATACATAGCATATAAAGTGGGAATTTTTTATTTGATATAACGATCCAGGACGTCCTCAGGGATATCAATGCCGTAAAATCCACTGATCAGATTCCTGTCATAGTCTTTGACTCGCCAGTCTGTTATTTTATACCCGTCGAAGCCGTAGGTAATGGTTCCGACGGTTTTCTTTTTCTTTACTTTATCTTTGGAGTTCTCGTAGTATTCTTTCAGAACATCTGTCCAGTTGAGTTCCTCGGTGTCTTCTGTGTCCTCCTCATCCTGATTGCCGAACAGCTTCTTTATCGAGCGGAAAATTTTCTGCCATATGGGAGAAGAAGGATCTTTCATTTCTGACTGCATTTCCTCATAGAGAGAGGAAGGCAGCTGGGCAAAATCGAGATTACGCACCTCCACAGTCACTATGCACTGATTCCAGGAGGGAGACACATCCGTGATTCGATATTGAGCATCCTCAATGATCCAGTCGATCAGGGGATCAATATCGACCTTATCTGCGTCTATCAGAGCTCCCAGCTCGCTTTCTCTGATCCGGTTCCGGATCTCCTCTTCCAGAGTGTTTCTGATATTCGGGTTCTTCTGAAGAGATTCGGGGAGGTAAGCCGGATCGATGTCCGAGAAATCCAGGGTTTTAGCATGCTCGAAAATAGTATCTGTAGCACGTCTGCACTCGACCTCCACCTTATGGATATAAATGTAATATCCGAGAGTCGACATGATCAGCAGCAGGATGATTACCACCGGGGCAATCAGAACGACTTTGGGAAAGCGTCGGGTTTGGCGGGAAATCATACGAAATGGTGTATTCCCGGAAGGTGTCGGCCCTTCGGAACATAATAAATTGTTATTTTTATATTCTTTATTATATTGTAAAGACATCTTAGCCCACCCCCTTGCAGATTCGATCTTCCATGAATGTGCAGGCACATCATGAACTATGACTTTCAGGCACTGATATCATAGTATCTGACGTAAGAAGGAATGTCAAGGGAAGCGGATTCTAACGGAATGACGCCGGAATCTGTTATGGACAAACCGAGGGAAACCATGTAAACTGATTCTGTGATAACATCAACGAAGGAGGTTTTTGTATGGATCAGAAGAAACCGAATGTTCAGGTGAAGGAAGCCTTTCAGAGAGGGCTTACAGAATTGCTGATTCTGATCAGTGCGATCCTGTTTTTCTTTGTAATATATAAGTTTAATGCCATTTATAATCTGGTGAAGAGTATCGTGTCGACTCTTATGCCGGTGATTGTCGGCCTTGCACTGGCCTATCTTCTGAATCCGGTGATGACATTTTTTGAGGAATTCATTGTGAAGAACATGGATGCCCGGATCAATGATAAGAAGAAGCTGGCGAGTCTGGCCAGGATTGTTGGAATTATACTAAGCTTTTTACTCCTGGGCTTTTTTATTTATCTGCTGGGAGCATTGGTATTTCCCAAGATTCAGGAAAATATCAATAACCTGGTCAAACAGGTCCCGATCCAGTGGCCGAAGTTTATGGCCTGGCTGGAGGACCTGATGAAGAACAGTGAAGGTGCAAGGAACCTTATCGACAGGCTGGCAGAAGAGGGCACGAAATTCCTGACGAACTGGATGAAAAGCGATATGCTGACTCAGGCAAAAGTGCTGCTGACGGGAGTTGTGGGTGTCTTTCATGCCATCCTGAATATCTTTGTGGGTATTATTGTTGCATTCTACGTACTGATGAGCAAGGAGACCTTCAAGAGACAGCTGAAGAAGGTTATCTATGCATTTTTCAGCGATGATGCCGCAGCTATGACCATCAGGATCCTGAAAAAGAGTGACAAGATATTCGGAGGATTTATCTCCGGAAAGATTGTTGATTCCTTGATTATCGGTTTCCTCTGTTTTATCGGGCTTTTGATTCTGGGCATGCCTTATGCCGTCCTGGTCAGTGTAATTGTGGGGGTTACCAACATCGTTCCGTTTTTCGGACCTTATATCGGCGCTGTGCCTTCTTTCTTCCTGATTTTGCTGGACAGCCCGATGAAAGGACTGATTTTCCTTGTTTTTATCCTGCTCCTGCAGCAGTTTGACGGAAACATTCTGGGACCGAAGATTCTGGGAGACTCCACCGGACTTTCCCCTTTCTGGGTCGTCTTTTCCATCCTGCTCTTTGGAGGGCTGTTCGGAGTCGTAGGTATGGTAATCGGTGTGCCCACCTTTGGAGTAATATATTATCTGATTACCTCATATATCAACTACCGGCTGAGAAAGAAAGGAAAGCTGGGAACGGAAGATTTTCCTGTTGCAGAATCTAAAGGGGAAGTGTGAGATTTGTTGACTTTCTCCCCCTGAAAATCTATAATTAAATAGGTGTAGTTTATGTTCTGCCTGAACATTTCAAATAAGAATAGCGAGTGATTTTTGACATAACACAGGAGGATGCTATGGTTTGCTGTTGTGGAAATGAATTGAATTTTGAAGGGATTAAAAATATCAGAGATTTAGGCGGAATCCGTACGGCGGACGGACATACTGTGCGAAGAGGTATGCTTTTTCGGAGCTCTCAGCTTTGCGATGCGACGCCGGAGGATATACGCAGGCTGAAAGAAGATTATCAGGTGAAGCTGGTGATCGATCTTCGTTCCAGAATGGAAAGAGAAAAGATGCCCAATACCTGTCTGCAGGGTATTCCGGAGATATGGAACCCTCTGTATTCCGAGGATATCAAGAAGCCGGAGATTTTCCGTCTGGACTCATCCGATGTTCTCATGAACCGGCTGAAAGCTCTGTTTGCTCTTCACGCTGATGAGAGCGTGGCGGCAGCGGAAGCGGAGAAGGAGATTCGGGACATGCTGGCTGACAGAGAGATTGATCCGGATTATTATATGGGAAGGCTCTATCAGAAGTTCGTGAATAATCAGGTAGTACAGAAGCAGGTCAAACAGTTTTTCTCCATGCTGATTAATCAGAGAGGCGGAGCCATCCTCTATCACTGCGCAGCAGGTAAGGACCGGGTCGGAATTCTTTCGGCACTGCTTCTTTATGCCCTGGGCGTGTCCAGGGAGAAGATTGTTGAAGATTACATGGAAGGTGCCCAGTCCTCAGAGGACGCAGTGGCATTTCTCCTTGAGAGAATTTTCCCCGATACCATGCCGGATTATAAGGTTTACCGTGCTATGGCAGAAGTGTTCTTCAATACAAAGACCTGCTATATTGAGGCCTTTTTCGATGCTGTGGAGAGAGACTATGTCAGCATTGAGAATTATATGCAGAAGGCGCTGGAGGTGCGGGTGGATAACATTGTTCGCCTGAAAACACTGTACCTTGAGTAATAATATCTAACTTTATCGATTTGAAGTGTGTGGTTGTAGGGAGAACGGCTTATGAGATTTGAGATCAGTGAAGTCATTAAGCAGGAAGCAGTTATGGAGCTGGTGTTCGGTAACTGTGACAATCCCGGAAGAATGCTGGGAAGGCATATGGTTAAGAGTGGGCAGGTAATCTCTGCATTCCATCCCGATGCCCTGTCTATGGAGATTATTGACGGGGACGGGAACCACTATCCCATGGATCAGGTGGAACGCCAGCCGATGTTTGCGGTTTATCTTCCAAACAAACGGAGATTTCCCTATCAGATCCGAATGACTTTTGCAGACGGAAATACTTACACCAGCGAAGACCCCTACTCCATGGAGAGTCAGATTTCCGATAGTGAGATCCGCCTTTTCCATGAGGGGAACTGGAAGAATGCCTACCGCAAGATGGGAAGTCATCTTATGACAATCCAGGGTGTTTCCGGTGCATATTTTGTCCTTTGGGCTCCTATGGCCAGACGTGTCAGCGTGGTGGGAGATTTCAATTACTGGAATGGTATGATCTATCCCATGCAGCGGATTGAGGACAGTGATCTTTTTGAGATTTTTATTCCGGGAGTTCAGGCCGGGCAGCTGTATAAATATGAGATTAAGAACTGGCAGGGGGATATCTATCAGAAGAAAGATCCCTACGCAGTGATGAATGAGCAGCATGAGGACGGTGCTTCCGTGATTATGGACCTGGATCTCTTTCCCTGGGATGACGGCAGATGGCTGTCGTCCCGGAATATTCGGGATATTCACAGCAAGCCACTGGCTATCTGCGAGATGTATGAACCGGAGCTCATGTTTCCTGAGGAACGGCTGCGGGAGATTGTCACTCAGATGGGCCTGTCCCATATTATCCTGAAAGGACGGCCCAGAGCCGAGAAGCCGGTATCGGATGAGATCATGGGCATCGTGGACCGTGAGAAGGAAAAGACCCGTCATAAGGGATTCTTCGAACCCATGTACAGCAGAGACGGTCCGGACCGCACCCGGTTATTTGTTAATGAGTGTCACAAAAACAACAAGGCAGTGCTGACGGAATTCGCCAGTGATCATATTCAGAAAGCATTTGATTATATCCTGGAGTTTGCGGATCTGATGCCTGAGGGCACTTCGGAAGGATTGACCAGACTGATTGAGGAGACAGGGTATACATACCTGTTTTACCGGTCTCCGGAACTCTTCAATTACCTGCTTTCCAATCTGATCTTCTGGATCAGGAAGTACCATATCGACGGGTTCGTGTTCCGCGGTTTTCATGATAAGCTGGCAACTATGTGTGCTTCTCCGGAGTTTGAAGATATCAGTAATAAGGACTGGATCAGTCTGGTGCAGCGTCATTATGATCTGACAAAATCCCTGATGGCGGCTGCCAGAGAGGTGGACCCAGGGGTTCTGTTTATCGGTGAGAGTATAGGAAGGGAAGATCTTTTCCGCCATTGCTCCTGGGTTCGTGATTTGAATAAGCCTGATTATGATATTCACTGGGATTATTCGGTGAAGAAGTCCCTGGTACGGTATCTGGGCATGGATCCTGCGGAAAGAAAGAGGAATCACTATCTTCTGTCTCTCCCCGTCATGAGGATGGATGACCGGGATACGGTGATCCGGCTGAA
>CACXGS010000267.1 GCA_902767195.1 uncultured Lachnospiraceae bacterium
GTGATCCAAAAAAGACAATTAGATAGGTAAGTTTCCCTTCGGCCCTCTCCAGTCTGCTTCCGATCACTGCCAGCACCAGCATATTATGCACCAGATGATCCAGTCCGAAATGAAGAAATCCGCAGGTAATCAATCGATACCACTCTCCCTGGTCTACAATATCGTGCCAGGTTAATCCCCCTGCTTTCCAAATAAACTCCGGGTCCAGTGTATCTCCATGGATGCTGAGCCAGACAAAAACCAGAATCTCCACCAGAACAATCAGGGTATTCACTGGTGTGAAAGCACGTTTCCACTCCTCTTTTCTTTTTTCTTTCTCAAACTGATCATATTCTGCAAGCATCTGCTCAAGCTGATCTCTGAGTCCGTAAAAATCACCGATCTGATCCTCATAAATCAAAAGCTTTCTGTCTTTGCGATCGACAAACCAACTATTATGATATGTTCCGACTTCATTCACCCGGGCCATGGTCGGCATATCCCGCTCCATATAGATCAGCAGATCCTTCACTCTTTTTCCGGCAGTCATCATGACCTTTGCTGCAATACTATTGACATATCCCCGAATCTCTTCCTGAGAAGGGGCAGGCTGACCCGGCAGCAGCTCCGGAACCAGGGCCACCAGTGCAATTTCTTCTCCTGTGTCTCTGATCCAGATCCGGCATATTCCCAGTGGTCCTTTCTCATACCCCTGTCTTCTCAGAAGGTTCTCCAGTCTTTGTAACAGTTCCATCTTTCTATCGTCCTTTCGTCCCTGATATCATAGCACATCTTTGCGGACAATAAAACGATATTTCTTCTGTGCAAATCCCACTACATCTCCATCCTCCAGGCTGTCGGCATGATCGGTATTTACCGGTATCCCTTTCAACCATGTCCCGTTCGTTGATCCCAGGTCCCTGATCTCATAATGATCCTTTTTTCTTCCTTTCAAAATGACCGCATGCTGTCTGCTGATGGTCTTATCAATAAGAATCATCTGATTGATAATGGGGTCGCTCCCAATATAAAAAGGGCACTCTTTCACCAGCGTCACCTCTCCTGTTTCCAGGGATTTTAATATCGGCATATGTCTTGACCCCGCACTCAGGATTACTGTTGCCCCCGCATCCTGACCGTCAGGAAAGGGATGGACTTCCTGCATCTCCCGCTCCGGTTGCACAGGCTGCGCTTCACTATGACTATTCTGCTTCGATGGCAGTTCCTTTAGCACATCATCTTCCTGACGGGTCGTTTCTTTCCTGAGTCCATTCTCCTGACCTCTCTTTTCTCTCCCGTCAATTCTATGGCATATAAAAGTTCCCGTGAAAAACAAAAGCTCCAATACAGCGCCTGTACCGATGATCTTCTGGTCTGTCAGACTGTATCCTCCAAGGTAACCGGATACTATAAAATATCCCGTAACAAAAACAGTCACCAATGCCATAAGAAAACAGGCATTTCTTCCCTTTAACCAATTGCGGGCAGGCTCCTCCTGTTCCGGCGGGGCTTCTTCTTCCCCAAAAAACTCTTCATATGTTTCTGACTGAATTTTCCTCTCTTCTGCATTCTGCTCCAGTATTTTTTCTATCAGTCTCTCTGAAAATCCATGTTTGCGGACAGCCCAGAAAATCTGATACATGAACTGTACAGCATTATCATCGTCATAATTGATCTTTGACAAAATCCATGAAATTAGTCCTTCGAATTTCTCCTGAAAGGATTCCTCCGGGGAATGTCCGTAAATCCAGGATAGTTTATTATCTTCGACAAAAACATATTCAGGGGTAAAGCAGATAGAATTCGGATCCAGAAGATGATCTTCCAGCCGGTTCATCATATCGAGGGTCTCCCGCATTATGACCTGGCAGAAAGAATAGGAAAAGGCTTCTTCCTCTGCACTCGCGGCAAGGCTTCTTCTTCCGGTAATATCATAATAAACCATCCTCTCATTGTCCTTTTCTCTTAATGTCACCGGAATCAGAAAGGACGGCCTGATCCTGCAGATGGTATGATATTCCACCGAATAAAAATAGTCACTATGATTTGAAGAATCTACACACCAGGTCCGGACTCCTTCTTTAATAATCTCCGTTACAGCCTCCCCCTCTCAAAATATCTTCCCATCGACAAACCGACGCTGTACTGCTGCAGTGCAGTCCCCACTCTCCTACTCCAAGAAGCTTTCTGATTCCATTCAGGGGAAGTGCAAACTCAATGACAGCAATTGCCTTTACCTCTTCTGCATCTGCTCTGACACCATATTCTTTCAATGTGGACATGTGGACTCTTTCTGAGATTCGCCGATGCAGCCGATCTGATGCTGCACCTTCCATTTCTTTTCCTTTCTTCCAGGTCGATGCCAGCTCTGACGAAATCCTCATACATTCACTCTGAGTGGCGGCCATCTCCAATAAAAAAAGAGAACAGAATACCAGCATCGCAATCACCAGCCACAGTAAAGGAACAATAACCGATGCTTCTACTGTCATCATACCCTCATCATCGCTGTTATATTTCACCATGTCATTTGCCTTCTCTTTCTATACATCTTGAACACTTTCTCATTCCGCGGACTTCCCGGTAAGGAACAGCCCGAATCGTTCTTTTCAAACTGCTGCAGGTCATACGCGAATGATAATGACTGCCTCCGGCTGTCAGATAAACCCTGTCCGGAATTCTTCCCCCGGGAACACAGTGAGCACATGGCTTCCATATAGATTGTCGTGTAATCTCCCGAATACGCTTCTGATCCGTGATACGAATGCATATATAGGAGCACTTTGGAGAAGTATGATAAACTGTTCCGTTCCTGGCCAGATAAACAATACGGGTATCCTTTTCCCTCCGATTGGAAGGCTCTAAATACCCGGAAGGAATTCTCTGCTGCAGGATGATTCTCCGCGAAAAGCAGATTGCCTCCGTCAGTGGGAAAGGAATCCTCAAAGTATAAGAAGTAGTCAGAGTGAGGCTTTCTTCCTGTCCTTTGCTTTGAACCAGGCGATTGCGGATACCTTCCCTTCCTCCTTTAACATATGACCGGCAAAAAGAGTCTTCCTGAAAGTGTTTTAGGAAAATCTCTCCGACCGGCGTCCTCTCTGAATTGCCTCTGTCGGCTGCCTGGACAGCCGAACTGTTCTCTCTTTCTGAAACAGTATAATAATATACCGCCGCTTCCTGTTCGGCGCACCATCTTACCGTCTGGGAAGCGGCATAATGAATGTTCCCTTCCAGCCAGAGCAATTGGCCAAGTCCCATCAGGCTGCAAACAGCATACAGGAAAGCCGGAAGAATCAAGGCTGCTTCCACCGTAACAGAAGCCCTGCAGGAGGCAAAAAAGGATGCTCCGAATCTGGTCAAAACAACATGGTTGCCATTCTGTGCCCGGAGAGACCTGTAATTATAAAAACAATTGAATATAAAAAAAGACAAACTGCCTTTTTCTCTTTTTCGTCCAGACCCGCAAAGCATCCTTTTTTACCTCCTGCTTATCATCCGTATTCTGCATTGGAGATTAATAACTATACACTTTTTGGAAAGCCAGCCTTGCCGTATCAGGGCTGTTCAATCGGAATCCTGCAATAGAGGGAAACCACTTTCTGCTGGATATGACCCCCTTCCAGCGAAAAGAATACAATGCTTCTTTCATAACAAAATCCTGTTCGGAAAGTCTGACATTGCTCTGCATGATATCCATCATTCGGAACAGAATCAGAGGTTCTCTGCCCTTCTCATACAGGAAAAGGTTCAGGTAATCTTCATAAAACATCTCCCCTCCCTCTACTCTCTTCTCCCCGAAATGCTCCATGCATTCAGAAAAATGATACAAATCTGCCTGCCACGAGCCATGATTCGGTATCAGGGGAACGGATCCTCCCTTCAAAAGAATACTCATGTCCGTCAGTGTCTGTCCGTAGGCTGCAGCGCCGGCCAAAAAGATTCTCCCGGCTTTCTCATTGGAGTAAAAGCCTTCCTGCCCGGCAAGGGATTCTGCTATTCTTTCCGCCTTTTTTGTTACAGCATCTGCACTGCAGGCATAATCGTAGTTCATCAGAAATCTCCAACGGAATATTCTGCGCATAATACACTTCAGATTGCTCTCATCATCTGGCTGACCATTAACCAGGTATTCCTCTTCATAATGAAGAACCGTCTCGTTCGTCTGCACCGATCCGGAATGCCTCTTTTTACGGTCAGAGTCCGGCTTCTTCCTGCTGTCTTCGATGCCATATCTGTAAAAGTGATTGTTAATATAGGTCATTAATCCCAATACTTCCTGATCCGTATCCTGAAATTCCCGGACCTGTGCCGAAGGAAAGTAATCTGTCAGAGAACGAATGGAATCACAGCGCAGGCTCTCCAACGGCTCCTCGTCTCCTGAGGCGGATCTTCTGCTTATATTCCCGGAAGGACATTGGGATGTATCCATCATCAGACCGGATATGTCTGCTCCTGCTGCAGCCATGGTATATAGACTTTCTTCTATATTAATTCCTTCCAGAGTATCACGAATCTCCTTCCAGGCGTTCACTTCCCTAATCCCGGTTATAATCGGAGGAATGATATCCTCTGACTCAGCGGAGTCCGGTGATACAGGCATCTCCTGTCTCTCCAGGATCTCCGCACCGGAAACTTCATGAATCCCTGAAATATACTGTGATATTTCTGAATATCTCTGGGAAAAAGCCTTATTTATTCTGCGCATTCTGTCTGCATGATACCCGGACTCTTCAGGACCTGTGCTGTCCTCTTTACTCATCTTATCCCTGATGCGTACCCATTCCCGAATCTCCTCTCTCAGGGGGGCCGCTGACTGATCCGTGACAGAGACACACTGGTCTAAGCGGATTGTTTTACAGTTCATTCCGAAGAATTCGCCTTCGGTAAAATATCGGTTGATATAGTCCTTCCCATCTTCTACGATCCTTGTTTTCTCCCGCGGATCCAAAAAAAACAATTCGTAGCGCAGGAAAAGTGCTCTGTCATAATTGGCCAGGACTTCCTTTCCTGCTCCCTCCATGGCATCCTCCGCCAGAGCGCTGATCTCATATTCCCGGATTCCCTCCAGCACGCAAAAGATGAGACCGGTCATGACAAGAAAAACCAGTGATAAAAACACCGTAATCTGTCCCCTGTCTCTTTGACCCGGATATTTACTGAACGGCAGAGGCATTTTTCTGAATCGTCTCAAATATGGACGCAACAACTCCATTGATATTTTTCTGAAACAGAATAACCAGACTAATCAAAACAACGATGATTAATATCACTTCTACCACTCCCATTCCTTCATCGGACTGCAGGGTTCTGTACAGGCAGCTTTCTCTGATTCTGAACAAACAATCGTCAATCCATCTCACCAGTCATCACCTCCTCTCAACAAACTACGGTATCCTCGGGATAATCTGATGTCATATTGTCAGGTGTTATAAAACCGGATCATTGCCGGAAAGATGATTATCAGCATTGTGATGAATAACATCACAATCATGGGAAGAAGCAAACCTGTCTGGGCCCGCTCCCCCTCCTTTCTCGCCTGATTCACCCGATTCCTGAAAGCTCTGTATTCTTCCTGTTCCATCATCTGCCCGGCTTCTCTGGCTCCTTTGGAAAAACTCTGGATCAGAATCAGGGAAAGCTTCTGATAGCTTTCTGACGGATATCTTCCTGCCCATCTTCTGACAGCCTCTTTCTGACCGTATCCCGAGTTCATCCAGTCTTCCAATTGAAGAATCTGCTCAAAAGCATACCTTTTCCCACTGACCAGCCTCCCTTTTCTGTACTCTCTGCTAATTCTCCGAACTACCGATAGAAAGGACAGACCGGCTCCTGTAAAAACAACGAGAAGGTGGACGATCAAAGAGAAATCCCGTTCTGTCTCTTCCCGGATTCTTTTTTCTCTCTCCCTGAGAGAAAGATGGCGAAAGACAGGCACAGTCATTAACAAAATGAAAAGAGCAGCCAGCACTTTCCCTGTCTTGTGGTCAATGTCCTTCTGTCTGATCCTGATTCCTCTCCACATGGCAGGGATCACGAATTCTCTTTTACTGCGCTGCTCTTTTTCCAGGGTCTCAAGCTTCCCTATCGTCTCGAAAAAGGGATCCTCTGTTTCTGTCTCCTTGCGACCTGTGATCGACAGCCTGAAAATTCTTTCCTGTCTGTAATTACCATAAACAGCAACTACTTTCACCGCAGTCTTTCCGCCGGTTCCAAAAGGTAGATTCTCCGTCAGCGTCCCGCTTGAACTGATCCATTCCGGATTCTCCACTTCATATGTCAGGCGAAATGGATATCCCGGAATGGTATCCGGAAAGTTCAGAGGCTGCGTAATATGGTCAAGAGAAGGATTCTTTCCCTTCATAATATCCCTGATGTCCCGAAACATCTTATGATAGAGACTCTGAATCTCTTTCTCTGCAGGAGTGATTTCTTCTACATCAAGTAGAATCTCCTTCTCCCGTTCTCCTGAAATCAAAATCAGAGGAACGCTCCTCTCTCCCTCACCGAACAGGTTCCGAACAAGCCGGATCTCCCCGGGCCCGGTCAAGGCAGAGACAATCAACATAATCAGCGCAGTCAGAAGGACCAGGGCTCCAAGAGCAATCCAGCACAGCTGGATACGGACAAAGCGGTCCACCCGGATTCCTTCCTCTCTCTCTTCGCTTCCGGATTCCGTCAGAAAATACTTCCGGATATGTGCACGATAGCGATGGGCAAGA
>CACXGS010000268.1 GCA_902767195.1 uncultured Lachnospiraceae bacterium
CTATCTGTCCAGCTGGAGCCCCTACCACGGCGCAGTTTATGCAGTGCTTACCTCGGTGGCCAAGATTGTGGCCTCCGGTGGAGATTACAAAAAGATTCGCCTGACCTTCCAGGAATACTTTGAGAAGCTGGGAGAAGACCCCAAACGCTGGGGCAAACCCTTTGCAGCATTGCTGGGAGCTTACAGCGCCCAGAAGGGATTCCGCATCCCCTCCATCGGCGGCAAGGACAGTATGTCCGGCTCCTTCGAAGACATCGATGTGCCTCCGACCCTGGTTTCCTTCGCGGTAGATTACGGAAAAGCATCAGATATTATCACTCCGGAATGCAAAAAAGCCGGAAATTATCTGATGAAAGTCGATATTCCCTTCGACGAGTACGGTATCCCGGATTACGAGAAAGCCTGTGAGATCTACAGCAAGTTCTACAAGATGGCCCAGAAAGGCTACATTGAATCGGCCTACGCCCTGGGAAGCGGCGGTTTGATCGAAGGAATCAGCAAAATGTGCTTCGGCAATATGTTCGGCTTTAAGCTGAGCAAGGATGTATCCTTCAAAGATCTGAAGAAAAAAGCCTACGGATCCATCCTTTTCGAGATGTCTACCAAAAACATGGGAGAGCTGAGCCTGTCCTGTACCATGGTAGGTACCCTGACGAAAGGACGGGAGATCAAGACACCATATAATGGCAGCGTTGTCCTGGAAGAAATGCTGGAGGCCTGGACCGAACCCTTAGAGTCAGTATTCCCGACTCAGACCGGCCGGTACCCCAGAAAGGTATCCATGCCCCTCTACAGCAAAGGGCAGATTCACATCTGTAAGCACAGAGTTGCCGTTCCCAGAGTATTTATTCCGGTATTCCCGGGAACCAACTGTGAGTTCGATTCCGCCAGAGCCTTCCGCAGAGCCGGAGCCGAAGTGGATACGATGGTATTCCGCAACAGAAGCGGTCAGGAGATCAGGGAGTCCGTGGAAGAATTTGAGAAAGCGATAAGACAGTCCCAGATCATCATGTTCCCCGGCGGCTTCAGTGCCGGAGATGAACCCGAAGGATCTGCCAAATTCTTTGCTTCGGTATTCCGCAACGAGAAGATGAAGGAAGCAGTCATGGACCTTCTGGAGAAGAGAGACGGACTGGTTCTGGGAATCTGTAACGGATTCCAGGCCCTGATCAAGCTGGGGCTGGTACCCTACGGAAAGATTGTTGACCAGACCGACAATTCCCCGACACTGACTACCAATGAGATCGGCCGGCACATTTCCATGATGGCTTATACCAGGATTGTAACCAACAAATCTCCGTGGCTGCAGAAAGCCCTGATTGACGATGTCTATGCCATCCCGGTATCTCATGGGGAAGGACGTTTTGTGGCGGAGAGAAGCATCATCGAGGAACTCTTTAAGCAGGGACAGGTAGCCACACAGTATGTGGATACTTTCGGTAATCCTACCATGGATATCCGCTTCAATCCCAACGGTTCCTACTACGCCATCGAAGGCATCACCAGCCCGGACGGCCGCGTTTTAGGTAAAATGGGACACTCCGAACGAATCGGTTCCGATGTCTCCAAAAACATTCCCATCAAACAGAATCAGAAGATTTTCGAGAGCGGAGTGGAATATTTCAAATAAAACATACGCAGATAGGGAAATATCTGCCAGGCCGTTTTTGCCGGGATTCGATCCCCCGCAGTCATCCGGCTGCGGGGGTAAACTATGTCTTCTTCATTTTTTTCTGGCTTTTATCTTTGTTATGTGTTAGAATGTTCAGGATGTTATTTTTTCGCGGGGGGAAGGATGCCGAGACATCTGAAGAGTATTCCCTAAGATCAGGAATGTTGTTCAGTTGTTTCGGAGCCTCCCGCAATATGTGTGCCTGAAAAAGGCAAGGAGGTTTTTACAGTATGATAAAACAATTTTCAATGGAACTGGCAGGGAGAACTCTGATGGTAGAGATCGGCAAAGTTGCCGCACAGGCGAATGGTGCCGCTTTTATGCATTACGGAGATACCGTAGTTCTCTCCACTGCCACCGCATCGGACAAGCCCAGGGATGGGATTGATTTCTTCCCTCTGTCCGTGGATTTTGAAGAGAAGATGTACTCTGTAGGTAAGATTCCGGGAGGATTTAACAAGAGAGAAGGCAAGCCCTCCGAGCATGCCGTACTTACTTCCCGCGTGATCGACCGCCCCATGCGTCCTCTTTTCCCCAAAGACTACCGTAATGACGTAAGCCTGAATAACCTGGTTATGTCTGTCGATCCGGATTGCTCACCGGAAGTAACAGCAATGCTTGGTTCATCAATCGCCACATCCATTTCCGATATTCCTTTCGCGGGACCGATCGCTGCAACCATCATGGGACTGGTAGACGGCGAGCTGGTTGTGAACCCGACAGAAGAGCAGGCGCTTAAATCCGATCTGACTCTGACCGTGGCATCCACTGCAGAGAAGGTGATCATGATTGAAGCCGGCGCCAACGAAGTTCCGGAAGACGTGATGCTGGATGCCATCTTTAAAGCTCACGAAGTGAACCAGGAAGTCATTCAGTTTATCGACCGCATCGTTGCAGAGTGTGGCAAGGCAAAGCATGACTATGAGCATGTGGATACTCCCGAAGACCTCTGGGATGACATGGTAAGTTTCATCCTTCCGGAGGACATGGAGAAAGCCGTCTTTACCGACAAAAAGGCTGAGAGAGACGAGAATATCCGTAAGATCAAGGAGAGCCTGGAAGAGCGCTATGCAGAAGAGCACGAAGACTGGCTGCCCCTGATTGACGATGCAGTATACAAATATCAGAAGAAGACAGTCCGAAAGATGATCTTAAAGGATCACAAGCGTCCTGACGGAAGAGCCATCAACGAGATTCGTCCTCTGGCTGCAGAGATCGATCTGCTTCCCCGTACTCACGGTTCCGGTATGTTTACCCGCGGGCAGACCCAGATCCTGACCGTGACCACATTAGGACCACTCTCCGAGGCACAGAGAATTGACGGGATTGATGTGAACCTGACATCCAAGCGTTATATGCACCATTATAATTTCCCCAGCTACTCTGTGGGTGAGACAAGACCCAACCGTGGACCCGGACGTCGTGAGATCGGCCATGGAGCCCTTGCAGAGAGAGCCCTTGTTCCGGTTCTTCCCAGTGAGGATGACTTCCCCTACGCCATCCGTACCGTTTCCGAGACACTGGAATCCAACGGATCCACATCCCAGGCCAGTATCTGTGCATCCACTCTGTCTCTGATGGCAGCCGGTGTTCCCATCAGCAAGCCGGTAGCCGGAATTTCAACCGGTCTGGTAACCGGAGACACGGACGATGATTATCTGGTACTGACAGATATCCAGGGCCTGGAAGACTTCTTCGGCGATATGGACTTTAAGGTGGCCGGTACTCATGACGGTATCACAGCCATCCAGATGGATATTAAGATTCACGGCCTGACACCGGAGATTATCCGGGAAGCCATTGCCCGCACCAAAGAGGCAAGGGAATATATCCTGACTGAGGTCATGGAGCCTGTAATCGCAGAGCCGAGACCGGAAGTAGGCAAGTACGCTCCGAAGATTACACAGATGTTTGTAGATCCGGAGAAGATCAGCGAGATCATCGGAAAGCAGGGTAAGACCATCAACGCCATCATCGACGAGACCGGTGTCAAGATTGATATCAACGATGACGGACGTGTGGATGTATGCGGCGTTGAGAAAGAAATGATTGACAAAGCTCTGGAGATTATCCGCTCCATCGTAGAGCCGGCAGAACCCGGCAAGACCTATGACGGAGAGGTAGTCCGCATCATGAACTTTGGCGCATTTGTCCAGATCGCTCCCAACAAGGACGGACTGGTTCACATTTCCAAGCTCGCCAAAGGCAGAGTGAATAAAGTAGAAGATGTCGTCAATATTGGTGACAAGGTACGAGTAAAAGTTCTTGAGATCGATAAGATGGGCCGTATTAACCTGCAGCTCAAAGAGAAGATCGACGAGGAGTAATCCCCTCAATAATAAGAAAATATATTGATACAAAAGCTGCGAAAACAGGGAATCCCGCTGTTCGCAGCTTTTTCTTCGTATGCGGGGTTGCAGGGCTGAACGGTGTCGCAAAACTCAATAGCCAGGCGATTGGATTCCGACGCTCCGGCGTTGCCCACTCCCGCCGAGCTAACTGCTAACTTCGACTAAGGGTTCCGGGATATTCACGAAGGA
>CACXGS010000269.1 GCA_902767195.1 uncultured Lachnospiraceae bacterium
ATTTTCAGATGTTTCACCGATGACGTTCGGTACTTCCACCTGAACGATTCCTTTGCTTATGATGATCTGTATCTCTGACTCAGCCTCGCAGTCGCTGCCCGGTGCAGGATCCTGTCCTGTAACACCGCCTTTCTTGACGCTGTCTGACAGTTCTTCTCCGGCAACAGCTACAGACAGACCCGCTTTCTCCGCTTCCTTCTTCGCTTCTTCTTCTGTAAGTCCTTTCATGTCAGGGGCAGGTATCGGAACGCCTGCGCTCACAGTCAGTCCGATCTCGGTCTGCCTTTTCACGGTCTGTCCCTGATTCGTCTGGGAGATAATGATCCCTCTTTCAACGCTGTCAGAGAATTCCTTTGTCTCCTTGTACTTGAGGCCTGCATCGCTTATTGCCTTTTCCGCTTTCACAGAATCCATTCCTACCACATCCGGAACTGCATGGTTAAGATACTTGTAGATCCCAAAACCACCGATGAGTACACATACTGCCGCTGCCACCGCAAGGATCTTCTTCAGGCCTGCATTCCTGACCTCCTTAGGATCGATTTTCCGTACTTCCTGTGCAGGCTCAGCTGCAGGAGCGGTCCCTGTCACCGTGCCGGCATTATATTCCGGTACCGGCTCAGGCTTCGGTTCATCTGCCGTTGCAGCTACCGTTTCATATTCATCTAAGTCAAGGTATACCTGTTCAGGCCCGGTCTTTTCTTCCTTTATTACCGGAGATGTATATCCTGATGCAGATCCGGATGTAGAAAACTGCCCGGACTTTGTCCCCTGTGATGTCCCTTTCGCAGGTATTTTGTTTGAGTACTGTTCTGAGTACTTTTCAAGTATTAGAGCCTCCGGCGAAACTACTGTCGATTGTGCATCATATGTATTAGGAAAAGCAGAGCCGGACTCTTCTTCAAAGAACAGCGGCGTGGTCAGATCTTCATTCCCGTGTTCTATTTCCGGGAACAGCGGCATTGTCTGATCATCATCCTTTTCCTCTGTTTCGGAAAACGATGGTGCAGTCAGATGTTTGCTTTTACCTTTTGATCCATCGGACCCTGGTTCGATAAGGTAATCTTTATCATATTCGGTCCATGGCTTGGTGACACTGGTCTCATGTCCAATGTAATCGCCTTCAGGATGGATGAGCTTGCCCTCAGCCTCGCTGTAAGCTATAGACTCCAGAGCCTCTCTCATCGCACGCGGACTTTCATAACGGTCTTTCGGATCATATGCACAGGCTTTCAGTACTATCTCTCCAAGTCTTCCGTCTGCATACATCGGTGCCGGCATCGGGTCGCCGCTTAATCTGCGGACATTGGCCGTCTCTCTGTCTGTGTATTTGATTTCCTGCGGATAAGGCGGCAGGAACGGAAGTCTGTTTCTGTTAAGTATCCTGTACATGACAATACCCAGCGAGTAGATATCTACTGTGGAGTTATATGTCTGTCCCTTATATACTTCAGGCGCCATGTAAGAATATGTACCTTTTCTCGACATGGATGCTGTAGCATTCTCGAGACGCTTGGCAATTCCGAAGTCGCCGATCTTGAAGTCGCCGAGCTTCGACACAAATATGTTCTCAGGCTTTACATCACGATGGATGATATTGAACCTCTGGCATACTTCAAGCGCTTTGCATATATCTATTCCCAGTTTTATAGAATCTCTGATCGTGAATGGGTGATCCTTCATATACTGGAACAGAGGCGTCAGCATTTCCATCCTGATATAGATGTCCCAGCCAAAAGCATCTTTCTTCTTCTCATAATAGTGATCTTCGTAGCTGACAATGTTGCTGTTACCCTTCAGTTCAGACATGATAACGAATTCGGATACGATCTCCTCTACCATGCCCCTGTAATAGGTCGTTATGCTTTCATCACTCATTCCTTCATTGCGGAATGTGAGGATCTCCGCTTCATTCTGCGGAATGCTGATAACCTTGAGTGCTGACTCATAGGTATGGGAAAAATCCTCCCTGACGATCCTGTAGACCTTTCCGAACGTTCCCTGTCCGATCAGTGATTCAATTGTCCACCCATTCCATTTATCGCCAATGTTCATATGTATCGAATTGCCTTTCGTCTATTCCCAATTCTGTCTTGATTGATCCAGGACCATACAGTCCTTTTTGTATAATTATGTACACAGATTTCTGTCAATTATTTTATCCTGCCTCTGCTTTTATGACTATATCGTACTCTGATTTTTGCTGGATTTTCAGATTATGTCTTGAATGACATCTTTTACACCCTTAATGACCTTTTTCCCATTATTGACAGGTCACTACTTATCGCAATTTTGATCCACAGTTTGGACAGAAGAGGTCATCCTTTTCCATTTCAGACAGATCAGATCCGCAATAAGGACAGAATTTCAAAAGTTCCTCCGGCTCACTATTAACCGGAATCGCCTCACGTACTGCCGCATTTGTTACATTAGAACTTACAGCAGCATTTACAGCGTACTGCGTTCCGGCATATCTGTCAGCGAGGCGTTCCTTTTTAGGAGGATTGTTCGTCTCCTTATTTCTAATGTATGCATTTCGAACTGAATCATTTATCTTGTTAGCTCCAATGTTTATCACATATCGTAAAACAAAATAAAAAGCCATGAATGCAACAACTGCAAGGATCACTATACCGTTCGAATCCATTTTGAATCTCCTAGAAAAATTTGGATTTTGTATTAAGCTGAATCCTGTGTGTTTCTACCATTGTTTCAGGGTCAAGAGACAGCAGCATTTTTTCTGTTTGTGTCATAAAAATATTCATTGAAAAGATATCGTATGGAGAGCCTTTCCTCGTTTCCCATGCAGTAAAGCCTAAATTGTAAATATGTTTCGTGTCTGACATGCCTTTATATACCAAGGCAGCGTTCCATGAGTAACCCGATTTAAACACTATCTTCTTTTTACCATCAATGTTGTAATAAATATCTACAGCACAGTCTGAGTAATCAGTCTGCTTTACCCCTTCCGCAACCTCTTCATATGGTGCATCAAGCTCAAAGATTTCTTCTTCTTCCCAGAACAATCTCGATCGGTCTATTATCTTTCCTTCACTTTTTAGCTTTTTCGCTTTATCTATCCTGTGCGTTACTCTCGCATAAATAATGACTCCTGCTATTATTAATACCGTTATTGTTATTGTTATCGAATTCATCTACACACCTCTGCTTTTGTTATTCTCTGGTATAACGCTCTTTCCCTAGCTGTCCCAGATATATCTCATCGCTTGCCTTAGCTTTGATCTCAACATCAATTGTGTATTCATCTACAGGAGTTACTATTATTTTGCAATAGTCCCTGATTTCTTCCATAGTATAAACGTAGTATGAGTCCTGTCCAACTTCATCTATTGTAAGTTCGTATTTATTTCCTTTGGCTGTATACCATCCATATGAATTCTCAAATCCCGCACAGTAATAGATAACTGAACCATCAGGGAAAAACTCATATCCTGATATAGGCAGTCCGAGATTGTTAGTTGTGTATTTACCGGATATCGATTCCGGAACTGCCACTCCATTGATGAAAACGACAACAATTCCTATAAGAAGGACGACCCCTACTACAAAAAACAAAAACGGTCTATTAAAAGCA
>CACXGS010000270.1 GCA_902767195.1 uncultured Lachnospiraceae bacterium
CTTTCCGCTCTCAAGGGAGTAATACAGTTTATTATCTGTAGAAAAGCCGTTGGTATATTTAGAGTTGAAGGAGAGAGCTGCATTTGCAAAATACACATACTCTCCGCCTGCCTCCGAAAAGGTTTTCATGTTGGACTTAATCTTGTATTGTTCTACAGTGCCATCCGGGAATTTGAATTCAAATTGCGGCTGGCAGGGTTCGTCGGATACAAAGACTGTAAGACTGTCTTTCTTTAAGGTGACATTCCAGCTACTGGCGTCAAGACCGTAATATTTGGCAGTGATGATCTTGGGGCTTGATAAAGTAGCGAGGTATCCGTCCTCTCCCACATACCATACGCCGCCCATGAGACGGTACTTCTGTCCATTCAGTTCAAACACGTAGTGTTTGGGAATTAAAAGGAAACAGTTCTTAAGGTTCACGTTATTCGCCGGTTTAATCTTCAGTTTCTTTCCTGAAGCGGCCCAGAATTTCTCACTGGCTTCGGCATCTTGTCTTTCGGCATCTGCTTTTCTCTTTGCTGCCTGGGTAGAAGTGGCTCCTACTGCAAAGATGGCAATCAGAAGAAACAAAGACAGGGTCAGGTGTTTCAATGTTTTTCTCATGATTCCTCCTTCTTGTATAAAGCTTTAGAAAAGATTAAAAAGTTATTACAATATAATTACAATTATTTCTATGTTATTTAATGATAACTTGAGGACGGTAAAAAGTCAAGACGTTTTCAATATAATGATAATAATTCTCTAATACTCACAAAAAATTTCCTTAATATTCATTAAGGTTTCTCCGTGTTCAAAAATACACGTTTTTCAGAGGGAAAACAACTGCAGGGGATTCCTCGAATTTTTTGCACAGGAAGCGGAGGAACTTTGATAAAAAGTACATACGGATATCAAGAAAGTATTTTTCCATTTATTTGACCCTATTATTACAAAATGATATAATTATACACAGATAATTGGGTTTTCAGACGGTTGTTCTGGAGTGCCTGTTTAATAACTGATCATGAAACATATTATTATGGAACGACATACGGAAAGGAAGGTCGGCATGAGGTTTGTAGCTGGTGTTGATATTGGAAATGCTTCAACAGAAGTAGCTCTTGCCAATATAGAAGGAGACCAGATTTCATTTTTAGCCAGTGGAATCGGTCCGACAACAGGGATCAAGGGTACCCTGCAGAATATTAACGGTGTTTTTCATGCACTGAGCAGTGCACTGAATAAAATAGGAAGAGAAGTAAACGAGCTTGATGAGATCCGGATCAACGAGGCGGCACCCGTTATCGGTGACGTGGCTATGGAGACCATCTCAGAGACCGTTATTACGGAATCCACAGTAATCGGACATAATCCCAATACCCCCGGCGGTACCGGGATTGGTGTGGGCGTATCTGTTATGGTGACAGATCTTCCCAAGCTTCGCAAGACAGGGGATGTCATCGTAATTATCCCTGCCAGTATAGCTTTTGATGAGGCAGCTCTGATCATTAATAATGTCAAAGAGGGCGTTAACGTTGTAGGTGCCATCCTTCAGGCTGATGATGGTTCCCTTCTTTATAACAGACTCGATCACGGAGTTCCCGTTATTGATGAAGTTACAGATATTCAGAAGGTACCTCTGGGCGTGGAATGCGCTATTGAGGTTGCCCCGATGGGAAGTGTTATCCGTGAGCTTTCCAATCCTTACGGAATTGCCACCCTTTTTAATCTCACTGCGGAGGAGACCAAGAGGATCGTCCCGATTGCCCGTTCACTGATTGGTAATCGCTCTGCTGTTGTTATCAAGACCAATACCGGTAACGTCAGTGCCAGGAGTGTTAAGGCCGGAACCATTACCATCATCGGAGCAAGGAAAGAGGTTACCGTTGATGTGGATGAGGGAGCAGAGAAAATTATGGAAGGTGTTCGCAGTGTGGAAGACATTGCGGATATCACCGGTGAGAAGGATACGAACGTAGGCGGTATGCTCCATAAGGTTCGCCAGGTTATGGCCAACCTGACCAACAAGCATAATCGGGATATCAAGATTCAGGATATCCTTGCGGTAGACACTTTTAATCCTCAGAGAGTAATCGGCGGTATTGCCGACGAGTTCGCTCTTGAGAATGCTGTCGGAATCGCTGCCATGGTTAAGGCAGACCGTCTTCAGATGGAGATGATCGCAGATGTCCTTTCACAGAAGCTGGGTGTTCCGGTTTACGTTGGCGGAGTAGAGGCCGATATGGCGATCAAAGGCGCACTTACCACACCGGGAACCAGCATTCCGCTGGCGATTGTAGATATGGGAGCCGGGTCCACAGATGCTTCTATTATTAACCGGGAAGGCAAAGTCAAGCTGATCCATCTGGCCGGTGCAGGCGATATGGTATCTCTGCTGATTAACTCCGAGCTTGGACTGGATGATATCGAGCTGGCAGAAGATGTGAAGAAATATCCTCTGGCTAAGGTGGAGAGTCTCTTCCACATCCGCCATGAGAGCGGCACGGTTCAGTTCTTTGACAAGCCCATCGCAGCAAATCTTTATGCCAAGACGGTTCTGGTGAAAGGCAAAGAGCTTGTTCCAATAGAAGGACATGATAATCTGGAGAGGGTAAAACAGGTTCGTCAGGAGGCAAAGAAGAAGGTCTTTGTAACGAACTCTATCAGGGCCCTTTCCATGGTAAGTCCTACCGGCAATCCCAAGGATATTTCCTTTGTCGTTATGGTAGGCGGTTCTGCTCTTGA
This sequence comes from uncultured Lachnospiraceae bacterium, assembly GCA_902767195.1. The sequence continues at coordinate 2,728 of CACXGS010000270.1, forward strand.
TTTTGAGATCCCGAACTTTGTTACGGATGCCCTTTCAGATTATGACATTGTCGCAGGCAGAGGAAATATTCGTGGAACAGAGGGTCCCAGGAATGCAGTAGCTACCGGACTTGCCATGGCCTGTCTGCCGGCTGAATGATGACGGAATTCCATCCGATAAAGAATAATCGGAAGGATCACATAGTAATTCCATAATATTAAGGAAGATTTAAATCAGGAAGTCAAGTTTAATACTTGGCTTCCTTTTTTAATAATTGTTATTAAAAGCATTCTTTGCTTGACAGATAAATGTAAAGAGATTATAATATTTTCGTAATATTTGTAATTTTTATAATGAGGGATAGTATTATGATTATTTCTGTTCTAGGAGATTCATTAAGTACATACGAGGGATATACGCCCTCAAGAGCTGTTTTTTTTGATCGATACAACAGTGCTCAGACAGGACTTGAATCTGTGGAAGATACCTGGTGGATGCAGGTAATCCGCTCTTTAAAGGGAGAATTGGGAGTGAATCATTCTCTTTCAGGAAGCACAGTTGCCGGGGGACTTCTTTCCAGTGGTACCTCTGAGGAGCGGATCAATGCGCTTGGAGCAAAAGGGGAGCCGGATATCATTCTTGTGATGATGGGCTCCAATGACTGGGCATATGGTGTTCTTCCGGATGTTTTTGAAGAGGCATATGGACGAATGCTGAAGATGATACAAAGACAGTATCCCAACGCAGACATCTGGTGCGGAACGATTCCTTCCGGAAAGCTGGTAGATCCGGCTGAGCGTTTTTTCTTCAACATGGACAGTCTGATCTCTCCGGCAATATACAGTAATATCATAGGAAAGCTTGCGGAAAGGGAAGGAATGAATGTTGCTGACCTTAGTAAGAACGGTGAAGAATATGAGACAATTGACGGAGTGCATCCCAACAAAGAGGGGATGAAGACACTGGCTTGTCTCTGGATCAGCAGTATGGAGAAGTGACAGTTACTTAAAGAAGGGAGTGGTAATGATGGATGTCCGCAGAAACGGACGGCATGCCGGCCTGATTCTGTTTTTGGCTTTGTTCCTGTGTCTGGCAGGGAGCCTTCAGGTAAAGGCAATGAAGTTAAGCACATCGAAAATCCGACTTGACAAGGGAAGCAGCAGGAAAATATATCTGGAAGGTGCCAAAGGACCTGTCATCTGGAAGAGCAGCAATCGTCAGGTTGTGACAGTGAAAGGCGGAAAAATCTATGCCCAAAGTGGCGGAACCACCTATGTCCGGGCGACCTGCTGTGGCCGCAAGTATTACTGTCAGGTAAAAGTCGTCGGACTTAACCGCAGAAGAATAACAATGGCACCGGGCCAGTCTTATAAATTGAAGATGTATAATGGTCAGAACATTAACTGGTCGACCGATAATTCTGTGATCGCTGAGGTTTCAAAGGACGGAAAAGTTCTTGCGAAAGCACCGGGCCCTGCGACCATCACCTGCACAAGTAATAATAAGAAGTATGTCTGCAAAATCTATGTAGCAGAATTGAACGCTTACAGTCTCTCTATGGAAGAAGGAGAGTCCTTTACCCTTGTCAGAATGCAGTCTGATGCGAAACCACGGTGGTCTTCCGATGATCCTACTGTGGCCAGGGTGAGTTCCAATGGAACCGTGACAGCAGTTTCCGGCGGACAGGCTGTAATAACCTGTCTTTGTGGCTCCGCAATCCTGAGATGTCAGATAAATGTAGCGGGAGATTATAACGTAGTCTCTCAATATGATGTTCCGGTTACCAAAAGCCATCGTAAGCTTGTGACTGTGAGAGGGCCTTTCAGAGACCTGCATTACTACGTTTATAACCAGGCCTCCTCTAAAAACAGGATTCAGAGAGCGTCTCTGAAGTCATATTTGCCTGCCCATGGCTGTGCCGGTACTACAGCATCCACGATTTTGGGAGGAATGCTCGGAAGAGAGATTCGTCCGGCAGTCATGATAACCAGGATCGAGAGAAAAATATTCGGAGAGAAGTCCTGGAAAAGAAACTACAAGAAAAACGGCAGGAGAATGCCGGTATGCCTGAACGGAATCTCGAAGATTTACAGTGCTTACCATATTAACACTACCTATGTCCGGCAATTTACCGACAGTCAGGCCAGAGAGCAGATTACAAGACACTTAAAGAGAGGGAATCCCATTATATTTGTTGTTTCCAAGAAAAATCGCAAGACCGGAAAGAAAAACGGTAAATGGACCAATGGCTACCATACCATGGCCATGATCGGAATGACCAAAGACGGAAAAGTTATAGTAGCTGATTCTGTGAACCGTCCGTCTTTTGGTTCCGCTCAGAGATTGAAATTAACGACGCTTAATGCTATACTACCTTATATGTTCCCGGCAACTAAGATCAAAGATAACAATTACTGGGGCAGCAGCAGAAGCAGCGGGGGATATCTCCTCGTTTACTCGAATCGCTAGATTATTCAGGAAAGAAGGGAAACACGTTTATGGAAAAGAAGGATATCAACTGGAGTGGACTTGGTTTTCAATATCATGTTACAGATGCCCGTTTTGTATCGAATTACAAAGACGGCAAGTGGGATGAGGGGACAATTACTTCAGATGCCAATATTACCCTGAATGAATGTGCCGGTGTATTTCAGTATGCACAGACCATTTTTGAGGGACTGAAGGCCTATACCACGGAAGACGGGAAGATCGTATGCTTCCGTCCCGACCTCAATGCCTCCCGTATGGCAGACTCTGCCAGAAGACTGGAGATGCCTGTCTATCCGGAAGAGAAGTTCGTGGAAGCCGTGGTGAAGACGGTAGAGGCTAATGCGGCATGGGTTCCGCCCTTCGGATCCGGAGCAACCCTTTACATTCGCCCCTATATGTTCGGAACCAATCCTGTCATCGGTGTAAAGCCGGCAGATGAATACCAGTTCCGTATCTTTGTTACTCCCGTGGGACCATACTTTAAAGGCGGCGCTAAGCCCATTACCATCCGGGTGTCTGATTTTGACCGTGCAGCGCCCCATGGTACCGGACACATCAAGGCAGGCCTCAATTATGCTATGAGTCTTCATGCTATCGTGGATGCCCATAAGAAAGGCTTTGACGAGAACATGTACCTTGATCCCGGAACCAGGACCAAGGTGGAGGAAACCGGCGGAGCGAACTTTATTTTCATCACCAAAGACGGGAAGCTGGTAACTCCCAAGTCGGACAGCATCCTTCCTTCCATTACACGTCGTTCCATCATGTATGTGGCGGAGCACTATCTTAATATGGAAGTAGAACACAGAGAGGTTCTCTTTGATGAGGTTAAGGATTTCGCAGAATGCGGTCTCTGTGGTACTGCTGCGGTTATTTCTCCGGTGGGCAAGATTGTCGATCACGGAAAAGAGATTTGTTTCCCGAGCGGTATGGAAGATATGGGACCGTATACCAAAAAGCTGTATGAAACCCTGACCGGTATCCAGATGGGACACATTGAAGCACCGGAAGGATGGATCAAGGTAATCTGTGAATAGAGGCAATCCATATTTTTAAAGAGTATAGATAGCTGAATAACAGGAATTTTTTAAGGGAGGATATTCTTTCCCGGTTTCCCCGAAAAGGAAAGCGGAGAAGAATATCCTCTTTTTTTCCTGCCCTTTTCCAAAAAAATTATTCCCCTCTTTCTAAAGATTTTCTTCTAAATATTTTCTCCCTTCGAATCTATACTATGGTTAATCACGAAAGGAGGGGTACGAGTGGCAGAAGATTTAAGAACATGGCGGAAAGAATTACACGATTTTCCTGGACCGCGAAACACTGACGCTTTTTGGATATATCGAAATTGAGGATGAAGAGAAGTGGAGCGCAGGAGCTGACACTGCCATTAATCGGAAGTGGTGGGACTTTATGGCCGACATCATGGAGACCAATCCTGATAACAGTCCGGTCGCCATCGACCTTGACAATGTATTCCATCTTGATTAACAGGGGGTAAAAATATGAACTATTATCTTGCGATTGATATCGGTGCTTCCAGCGGACGTCATATGCTGTGCCATCTGGAAGACGGGAAGATGATCCTGGAAGAGATCTATCGTTTCCCTAACGGAATGAAAAATGTAGAAGGTTCGCTGTGCTGGGATATTCCGGAACTGTTTTCCCATATCAAAGCCGGTATGAAAAAATGTAGTGAGATCGGTAAAATACCGGTTTCCATGGGAATTGATACCTGGGCCGTTGACTATGTTCTGCTGGACAAGGATGACCAGATCATCGGAAAAACTTACGGCTATCGCGACAGCCGTACAGAAGGTATGGATGAACAGGTATATCGTCAGATTTCCAAGCAGATTCTTTACGCCAAGACCGGCATTCAGAAACAGCTGTTTAATACCATCTATCAGCTGATGGCAGTGAAAGTACAGGAGAGCGGGAATCTGGAGAAGGCAGAGACCATGCTCCTGATTCCGGATTATTTCAACTTCCTTCTGACTGGTGTAAAGATGACCGAATATACGAATGCTACTACAACGCAGCTGGTAAGTCCGGCCACAAAGGACTGGGATGAATACATCATCGAACGTCTGGGATATCCCCGGCGAATCTTTACAAAGATTGAAAAGCCCGGAACACTGGTAGGACGTCTCACAAAAGAGATGGAAGAAGTAGACGAAATTCGCGACGATTTGAAGACAGATGCAGAGTGGATTGAGATTGGAACAGAAGTACCGAAGCTGGCAAAGGAATATTTCCTGGTAACAGGCAGCGGCAAGTATTTCCGGAATGTGATCCTGGATCCGGAAGATTCCATCTGTGTCATCGAACTCGATGAGACCGGAACCAAATACCGTATTCTCTGGGGTCTTGTGAATGGTGGAAAGCCAACCAGCGAACTCCCTTCTCATCTGATGAATCATGCAGTAAAAATGATTGCCAGTGGCGGAAAACATCGTGTCATTTACCATGCACATACTACCAATACCATCGCTTTGACTTTCGTTCTTCCTCTGACTGATGAAGCATTTACAAGAGAACTTTGGGAAATGGCAACGGAATGTCCGGTTGTGTTCCCTTCCGGAATCGGTGTAGTAGGCTGGATGGTTCCCGGCGGAAGAGATATCGCTGTTGCTACCAGTGAACTGATGAAGAGTTATGATGTAGCGATCTGGGCTCATCATGGCATGTTCTGTTCCGGTGAGGACTTCGATTTAACCTTCGGACTGATGCATACCGTTGAGAAGTCTGCGGAGATCCTTGTCAAGACATTATCCATGACTTCCGAGAAGAGACAGACAATTACACCGGATGATTTCAGAGCACTTGCTAAAGATTTCCACGTTGAACTTCCGGAGAAGTTCCTCTATGAGAAATAGGAGCTCCATTTCACTAAATAAAAAAACCAATAATCTTCATCGGTTTATTGCTGCTGCATCCACCTGCCTGGAGCGGACGACTTTTGATAAGCTCACTGTCTGGCAGATTGTCAGTGAGGCAGGCTTGAGCAGACAGACTTTTTATCGTTGCTGCAACAATAAGTTTGACCTCCTGAACCGGTATATCAGTGAGCTCATTGAATTATCCTTTAACCGTGCGGAAAAGGAAGGAGCCATGAGCAGGTTTCCGGAATACCTGGTCCGCCAGTTGGAACCGGAACGGGAACTGTTTGCGGCTGCCGGAATATCCGGTGAATACGAAAGCCCTGTCAGCACGACGAAAAGAAGCCTGTATAACCGGTTTATGAAATATGTTTTCGAGAATGGGTGCAGGATGGACCGTTATCAGGAAGATTTGCTGGATGTATATTGTGAAGCCTTTGTTTACATTTTAAGAAGGTGGTGTCTCCATGATATCGAGGGAGACAGTGCGGATATCGCTGCAAGGATTCTGGATATGATGCCGGTGAAGATAAAAAAGATTCTCCTCTTATAGTATATATATATATTGAATCAGGAAAAAGCGGAAAGAGAAGTGCTTCTTCTCTTTCCGCTTTTCCTGTTCTGTGATATAATTATTGTCAGAATTGCGGAAGCTGCTTAACGCCGGCTTACTCCGCAATCCATTCTGGACATATTTATTTTTAACCAGGATAATGCTGCTCGTTACTCAGGAGAAGGATAATATAGGAGGGTGATTATGGCAGAGAATAATGACTTGAATTTTGTAACAGAATATGATCAGTATCTGTTCGGAACAGGTACACATTACGATATCTATAATAAGCTGGGAGCTCATGTCCTGACCCATGAAGGGAAAAAAGGGGTTTATTTTGCTGTGTGGGCACCCAAAGCGGAAGCAGTTCATATTGTAGGTGATTTTAATGGCTGGAATGAAGAGGCAACACCTATGAAGAGACTGGAGCCTCTTGGCATCTATGAACTGTTTATTCCCGGATTCAAGGAAGGCCAGATATACAAGTACTGTATTACCACCCAGAAGGGAGAGAAGATCCAGAAAGTCGATCCTTTTGCTTTCCAGGCAGAGAAGCGGCCCAACAATGCTTCCGTGGTAGCTGATCTTTCCAACCTGCGTTGGAGCGATAAGAAGTGGATGGATAAGAGGGTGAAGTTCTCCCCCCGTAAGAGTGCCATGACGGTATATGAAGTTCATCCCGGTTCCTGGATGCGCCATCCGGTATCGGAGGAGGACAAGGACGGTTATTATAATTACAGGGAACTGGCAGTAAAGCTGACAGAGTATGTAAAGAAGATGGGCTATACCCATGTGGAATTGATGGGTATCGCAGAACATCCTTTTGACGGATCATGGGGATATCAGGTGACCAATTATTTTGCACCCACATCCCGCCACGGAACCCCTAAAGATTTCCAGTTCTTTGTGAATTATCTGCATAAGAACAATATTGGTATCATCCTTGACTGGGTGCCCGCTCATTTCCCCAGAGACCAGTTCGGCCTGGCGGAGTTTGACGGAACCTGCCTTTACGAGTATGCCGATCCCCGTAAGGGAGAGCATCCCGACTGGGGAACCAAGGTCTTCGATTTCAGCAAGACCGAGGTGAAGAACTTCCTGATATCCAATGCCCTTTACTGGGTGGAGAAGTTCCACATCGATGGTCTTCGGGTCGATGCTGTAGCCTCCATGCTTTATCTGGACTATGGAAGAGAGGACGGACAATGGGTTGCCAACCAGTATGGCGGCAATGAGAACCTGGAAGCTATCGAGTTCTTTAAGCATCTGAATACAGTGGTCAAAGGACGGAATCCAGGTGTGGTCATGATTGCGGAGGAGTCCACGGCATGGCCTAAGATTACAGATCAGGCCCAGTACGGAGGCCTGGACTTCAGCCTCAAGTGGAATATGGGCTGGATGCATGATTTCCTGGAATATGTGAAGCTGGATCCCATCTACCGGAAGGGCTGCCACAATAAGATGACTTTTGCTATGAGCTATGCATATTCTGAGAACTATATGCTGGTCCTCTCCCACGATGAAGTGGTCCACCTGAAATGTTCCATGCTGGAGAAGATGCCGGGTCTTTATGACGACAAGTTCCGCAACCTCATGGTTGCCTATGCCTTTATGTTCGGTCATCCGGGCAAGAAGCTCCTTTTTATGGGCCAGGAGTTCGGCCAGCACAGAGAGTGGAGCGAGGCCAGGGAGCTTGACTGGTTCCTCCTTGCCAAGGACCGCAACCGGTGGATGCAGGATTATGTAAGGGATCTCCTTCATCTTTACAAGAGCAACAAGTGCCTTTATGAGTATGATTGCTGGCCGGAGGGCTTTGAGTGGATTAATGCCGATGATGCGGATCGCAGTATTTTCTCCTTCGTCCGTCATTCAGAGAACGGCAGGAACAACATGCTTTTCGTCTGCAACTTCACTCCGGTAGCCCGTCCGGATTACCGTGTTGGGACTACATGCTTGAGAAAACATACTCTGGTCCTGAACAGTGATGATCCGAAATATGGCGGAACCGGCCAGGAGAGACCGCTCACCTATAAGCCGGTTAAGTCTGAGTGTGATGGGAAGCCCTTCTCGATTGCTTATGATCTGCCGGCCTACGGAGTAGCCGTATTTAAGTATTAGGATGCAGCTTCTCTGCCCGATTAAGGAAAACATCACAGGAGTACTATATGAATAATATAAAGTCGGTTACTCTTCAGAGGAACCGAGACGATAAGGGGGATTATTATCTGACTTTCAGAGGTAATCCCTCTGTTCTTAATGATGAAGAAGTATTTGTGAAAATGGTTAATGCTCCGGAAGCCGGAGGATCTTCAGAGGGAAAGAAGGGGAGAGCGGAACGCATCTTCCCGGTTTTCCGGCAAAATGCCATGAATTACGGAGAGTACAGTGAATATATCAGAGATCATGGCTGCGCCTGCTGCAGCCTGACCAGCATGCTGGCGGCTTACTGCCCTCAATATCGTAACCTTCGGCCGGAGGAGACCATCACCCGGGTGGAGCGGAAGCATTTTCCGGAGAACATCTGGAAGAAAAACTATGGTAAACCGGAGAAGAAGCAGATGCCAGTGACTCTTTACGGTATTTCCCGCATATTTGAAGAGGAAGGAATTCTCAACCGCTATGTGGGACCTTTCCGGGATCGTGAGGCAGAGAGAGAGATCCGCGATCATCTGAGGAGAGGGATGCCCGTATTGGTGGAGGCCAGCCGGCTCCGCCGCTGGAAAGGACTTCCGGTGTCCCTGAATGACCGGAAATATGCGGGCTCTTATCACACCATGATCCTTCTGGGACTTGATAAGAAAGGCTATGTTATCTTCACCGATTCTGCCACCAGAGACTGGGCCGGTGACCGGCAGAGACTGAAGCGGGACAGCCTGCCCAACATGATTTCCTATATGTTCCCGCAGATAAACAGAAAAGCCACCAACCTGTACTACGATCATCGGTGGAATACCGGTGGATATTTATTGACAAATGTATTTTGATTATTATATATTTTTATAAGTCCAGTCTCAAAGCAGAGACAGATGCGTGCTCGCACGCACATCTGTCTCTGCTTTAGAGACGACAAGCAAAATCGAGAAGAAGCACGAAAGTGCGGAATAATTAACAGGAGGTTAAGGACATGCAAATATATGATGAATTGGTCGCCAGAGGCCTGATTGCCCAGGTGACCAATGAGGAAGAGATAAAGAAGATGGTCAACGAGGGAAAAGCAGTCTTTTATATTGGCTTTGACCCTACAGCCGACAGTCTTCATGTGGGACATTTTATGGCCCTCTGCCTGATGAAACGCCTTCAGATGGCAGGGAACAAGCCCATCGCCCTTCTTGGCGGAGGAACCGGAATGATCGGAGATCCCTCCGGAAGAACCAATATGCGTCAGATGATGACCAAAGAGACCATCGCTCACAATATCGAATGTTTTAAGAAACAGATGAGCCGCTTTATCGACTTCTCTGACGGTAAGGCTTTGATGGTTAATAATGCCGACTGGCTGCTGGATCTGAACTACGTGGAACTTCTTCGGGAAGTGGGTGCATGTTTCTCTGTCAACACCATGCTCCGTGCTGAGTGCTACAAGCAGCGTATGGAGAAGGGACTTTCCTTCCTTGAGTTCAACTA
>CACXGS010000271.1 GCA_902767195.1 uncultured Lachnospiraceae bacterium
CTCGCTTTTTCATAACCTATGATGGCATTCAGCAGGGTTGTCTTTCCTGCACCGGACTCCCCAAGGAGCAGAACCATCTGCCGATTATATATATCGATATGGATATCACGAAGCAGCACCTTTTTCCTGGGGAACTTGTGAACAGTCCTTTCCTCGATATCAATAGAGAGCTTTCCATCACAGACGGGTGCCGCAGGATCATCTATGGAATGATCCACCGCATGAGCGTGTGCCATAGAAGTGCTTGCTATGTAACCGCCTGCATTTTGCGCAGCAGTACCGGAGTGCAAATTAATCCCAGGTTCGGAGTCCTGATAGAAAAAGCTCTCTGATGTAAATACACCGCTGACCTCGTCTGCCTGTACAGTCATTCCGGGAGAAACCCTGACCCTTCCCGTAACAGGATGTTTGTCTACAAATAGTGCCTTGTTTCCGGATGATCCGCCACAGAGATAGTACACCCCATCTTCCCATACGATCGGAAGAATCTGATGGATCCTGCAGACAGGCATATTTTTCCACGCAGATCCTATTTCACTGATGTTCTGACGAAACCACAAAAGAAGCCATTCTTGTGATGCGGGGTTACTTATGAGGATCACATCCCGATCCGAGAGGGTCTGTGTACCGGTTTCGGGTACCGGGCGACGGTTTACCCATATAAATGCGGATGCGGAAGAGCGTTTTTCAAAATAGTACTGTCCATTATGGCTTTTGCTTATGATACCAAGCGTTTTTCCTATCCACGGCTGTGGAAGGCAAATATCTACGTTCTTTGAACAGCCTATTGTCATTTTTTGATGATCCAGAAGGATGGTATGAAGCTGTCCATCTGCAACACAGTACATGAAAGCCGGGGGATTTTTTTTGCCGATGCCAAAGATCATCTGTGTTATTCTCCTTTTCTGTTACTGATAAATTCCGGATCTCGTTGATATGCGGAACTTGTCAAAACCGCATCATTGTAGAGCTCCTCACGAGAATCATACTCATACACAGAGCCGAATTCCCTAATGTCAAACACTTGATTATCTTCTGAATTGCTGTATATGTCACTGGCATCATCACTTTCTGCCTTTTTCCTAAGGTCAGAAGAGCATATAAGAAGCCATACATCACTAACGGTGCCTTCAGAATCTTCTTTTTGTGATTTGAACAGGAAGATCAGATAGCTCTTCGTATCATAGGAATCCCAGTTCTCTTTCTTAGGAACCATCAGATATGCGCCTTGATAATCCGTTTTCGTAATACTATATTTGCTCACCAGATAGGAGATGATCCGGTCTTCTGCCTCATCTACCATCAGGTTCATATCCTCTTCAGATATTTCATCAATTGTTGTGACGTATTTAGGAAGGTCCGCCGCTGTCACTGTATAAGTCATCTCATCTCTTGTTGGCTTTAGACCAAGATCCTTCCACTGGTGTTTTCCGAATTCTGTGAACGTTAAGACGATCGTATCTCCGATATCGATATTTTCTGTTTTGTTGATCTCGTAACTGTATATGGAATCAATATTGATGAGCTCTGGAGGTATCTTATCGGATAGTTCTTTGATTCCGGCAGTTCCAAAAGGCGCCGTTCCGGAAAACTCGGGAACTACATGCAGAAAGGGATCAATTATTTTATAGTCCTTAATGCCTTCCCTTACTTCGACGTCTGTGTCCTTGCCTGAAAATTCAAGATCCGGTACCCTTTGCTGAAGTTCTGAGTAGTCAATCGTTACAGTGATGACATCGCCACGCCGCAGATGGTCGATATCATTTTCTTCGTTATCTGACTGCTCTTCATCTGTTATCTCATCTTCATCGTCTGCTTTAGCGTGTTTTTTCACTGTAGCGTCCAGGTTGATAAGGCTTGCAATGTAGTCAGCATCATACTTGTCTGCGTCTTGTCCCTTGGCGGCTCTGATCTGCTCGTCCAGGGTCGATGTGTTGATCGTCATGATCGCCGTCCCATCACCGTTGTATCCGCTGAATGCCACGGTGACGCACTTATCAAGATCGATCACTTTTTTTGTGTTCAGCAGAATTCTGCAGCCGAGGAACCCTGCCAAAAGCAAAATGATGATAAAGGGAATGAATTTAAGCGTTTTTTTTCTTTTCTTATTATACTTTTTTTTCCGGTTAGTTTTGAAACTCGGTCCGGAGAACGAGCCGGGAACAAATTCCTGAACTTCCTTCGAGAGATCTGCAGTCTCAGATGTTAAATGATCGTTGTGTGCAGGCTGGGAAGTCTCTATCATGTTGAAGCCGCACCTTATACAGAAACGGCTCCCATCCGGTAATTGAGTCCTGCATCTGGGGCAAATCGTCATTTATATTTCCTCCTTGTGTTTTTTCTATATCATACATAGCACGATCCGTTTCACTGTAATCTGAATTTACCAGCGGCGCTTCTGATTATTTCGTGCATTATTAAATTTGAAACGGGAGGATTAAATTTACGAAACCAAAGAGCCTCTTCCGGTGCATAACTGATTCTGCTGACAACGTATGTAAAATGGGAATTACAACCGCAAAAAATCATAATGTTATCATTGGAGCGTGAACAGCACTACTGAAGGATGTACAGTGTCCGATTATTTACACTAAGCCAAGCCGGAAAAACACTTTCTTGGAGGGAAAGAAGCCGAAAGAGTTTAAAATAATAACTGATGCCAGAGGTTTTTTCCAGGCTTTCCTCATGTGCACGAAATAGTCATAAAGGAACTGATCATACTGGCGGTATGGAGAAAAAAATATGTTCTTCAAACCATGTAGAGAAAGAAAACAGAGCCAATAATACAGCTTTTAAGGAGGGACAAAAATGAAAAAGAAATGGAACATGCTTTCTTTGCTTATGACTATCATCATTACCGGTACGATTCTTATTGCACCGCTCCGGACACAGGCATCTTCCGGCAATCTCAAAAAACTGAAGGCAGGAAAAACATATAAATCTTATGACATAACCGGTGATGGGAAGAAGGACTCCATAAAGATAGAGTGCGGTGATTATGATGGAGATATGTACAAAACATTCAGGATATATATCAATGATAAAGAGGCATATAAATACAGGGAGAAAGAATACCCGGGTTTCTATGGTGTACAGGCTAAGCTGATCACTCTGGCGAATAACAAGAAATACCTGTTTGTTAACAGCTGGAGTTGGGATGATGACAATACGATCTGTGCAGTATTCAGATATAAAAACGGAAAACTGAAGAAGACAGCAGACTTTATGAAATACTACAGTAAATATGGTTATCATGGCGGTGCTGATGTTGCCGGTGTCGCCTGCAACTCCATTAAAGTCAAATTCTGGCACGTTAATTATTCCATAGGATTGAGCTATTATCAGATGTCCTTCAGTTACAAAGGAGGAACACTCAAGCAGGATAAAACAAAGGCGAAACTGTCGAAAGCCTGGAAATACGACAGATATACTCGGAAGTTTATTATAAACAAAAGCATCAAAGCATACTCTTCTCCGAACGGAGGCAAAACAGCATTTAGACTGGAGGAAGGAGATGAGATCACGATCGATCAATGCCGCATCAGTCCAAATAAAATGATGTTTCGTGTGAAATGCGGTTCCAGGACCGGATGGATAAAGGCGCTTACCTACTATCCGAAGACTGAAAGCGCACAGTTGATAAAAGAACCGCATTATTCCGGCTGACAGATGATTCTGGGCTTTTTGATATGTTATATGGGGACAATTCGCAGCTTATTTGTGAATGATTGGTCTTACAGGATATGTCCTGAGCGGGAGTGATTGGATGGAAAGAGGAAAACTAAGCCGGGAAGGACGGTTACAACGCCGGCAGCAGATCATCGACTATACCAGGGAGCATGGAATTGTAAAGGGAAGTGATATCTGCAAGGATCTGGAGATGAGTCGATCCTCCCTTTCTGATGATATCCGCTCGATCAATATCGGTGGAGATATAATACGGTCACCGAAAAAAGGCAGATATATTCTTAGTGAGAAATCGGGAAAAAGAATCAGTCCATACAGCAAAATTGACAGAAAGTCTGTCAGAAGGTGGATGATCCTCCTCTCCCTGTTCGAAAAAGACCGCCCTTTCGGTGAGATCCGGACTTTTTTGGCCGACAGAGGCATCCCGAGCACAAAATCTGTACTCTATGCAGATCTGTCGGAAATGCAGAAAGCCGGATGGGTCACCCGTGTTTCAGTTGGCAGGAGCACTTATTATCATGGGGAGAGCCTGTATGAGACGGATGAGCATGAAATCAATAGATACGCGCAGCACAAGAGAAGGGGAAATGCGCGTATAAGTATTGTCGCATCAGGCAGGATTGACCTGAAGATAAAGCATAGTTTTCCAGAATACGAACAGAGTGCGAAAAGCAGTGTCCGGTGATCCGGTAAAAGCAATTTGCTGACAGAAGAGCGTTCCACAGGCTGCACGGTTTTGAACAGTATCCTTACCGGGATAGAGAGTTGAGAATTCATTACAGAACCATTGCAGGTGCGGTTGTCTTCAGGGACATTCGAATTGGGATGATAGTCTATGTTGTGGAAACAACCCGGATTTATCTTATGGGAAAGGGACCCAATGAGCAATACAGTATCATCCCGCTCGAACAGATCATAGCGGTCAAAGTGGGAGAGAGAGGCAATTACTGTTTCCACTCTTCGGAGTTTTATCAGATCTATCGGGAAATGTTCCAGATTTCCGCGGAAGATCCGATAGATGTCAGGGTACGATTTCAGAACTATACCTTTATCTGGGATAAGATCGAAAGACTGTGTTCTTTAAGGGATACAGCAGAGATCGTTATTGATGGAGACGAGACTATTTATACGGATAAAATCCGAGGAGAATGGGACTTTGCCAGATATCTCCGAAGATTTAGTAAATCGGCTATCGTGGAATCTCCGGCATCACTGCGCGAAAAGATGATGGACACCAGCAGAAAGGTCGTGGAACCGTACTCCTGACAGGCTCCGGGAAAACAGGTGATAAGATGGAAATACAAAGACAGCTCATGGAGAGAATCACGGTGCTCGTCACTCTGCTGCAGAACTATGACTTCGAACCGACCGTCCGCAGGATCAGTGAGGTGACCGGGACGACCCTTGCACAGACGAGAGAAGATATCGGACAGCTCCACAGAGCAGGCATCTGTATTTACCCTGAAGAAGTCGGTGAGTCCCTCGCAAAGGATGAGAGTAGATATGATGATGAGATCAACGGTTTGGATATGGACATGCCGACAGATAACCCGCTGTTGTTCCTGGATAAAGAGGAGCGGGAGATCTTTAGCAGGAACAAACTGAGAAGCCTGATGATCAAAGACACACCTTACGCCGTTCCCGATACGGTCAGGCGTCATGCGGAGCAGATTGAATCGGCGATCAAGAGGCGGTGTTATGTCCGTTTCCGATACCGCTCTCCAAATGAAGAAGAGACTCTGCGTATTGAGATGGCTCCCTATGCACTTTTTCATAACACTACGGATGACCTGTATTACTGTATTACATTTGACGAAAAGAATCAGGTCATGAGCTATCGGTTAGACCTGATTCTGTTTGATGTGCATCTGATCAACGCAAGACACGCTGCAGACGATCACAGAAATGAACTTGAACGGTTGAAGTACGTTTGGGGCGCAGCTTTTTACAATCACGAGGAGCCTGTTCATGTCAAACTCAGGATCACTTCCGGTACGCCCAATATTATTCAAAAGATCAAGAGTGACACGCGGGACCGCACCCATGGCTTTCTGGTAAAGAAAGAGGACTGCTATATATATGAAGATGATATAATCGGACTTTCGTCGTTCCGGGCGTGGGTCATGTCATTTGGATCCTCCATAAAAGTGTTGGAGCCGCATACACTTGCGGAAGAGATTCGGAACTCGTCAAAGATAAGACTGCAGAATTATGAAGACGGGAATCGATTTCATTAGTATTGATGACTTCTTCAATTCAATAAAGAAAAACGAGGGAATAATCAAATGTTATCATTTGATCGTGAATAAGAAACACTTTTTTGGAAAAGGAAAGAAAAACTGAATATATTAACAGCATGAATACAAAAAGGAGGTAACTATGAGAACTATCATGAAAAAGCTGAAGACATGTCTGTTGCTTGCAATGGCATTATCACTTGTTTTGCCGGCTGCAAGCGGGTATGCGTTGACACAAAAGCAGAAGGCATTTAATGCCTACAAGAAGATGCTGTCAAAATCAACTGTTAGTTTGGCAAAAAAGGGTGAATCCTATTTTCACTATTATGATGTGGATTATAGCCTGACTCCTCAGTATGAATCGTATAAGCCATCCAAGGCCTCTAAAGTCCGATTTGCCATCGCTTATATTGATAATGACAATATCCCTGAATTAATTCTCAAGTACCGCGCTTCAAACGAACAAACTCCCGGATTAACGGCGGTATATACATATAAAAACGGGAAGGTGAAGAGAGTCTTTACCGGGGAAGCGAGTGAATCCTTTTCAGGATACTATCGAAAAACAGGGGTATACTGTTTAAGAAATAGTTATGATACTATTGTAGATGATTATTATAAATTATATAAAGCTAAGACAAAGCTGATATTGCGAAAGGACAGTTACAGTGGATACTATAAGAGAACAAAAGGAGAACTGAAGAAGACCAGCAGTTACGAGTTTTCGAAAAAGCTGAGAAGTGTTACGAAAGGTAAGAGCCTTACAAAGATCAAATTTCATAAGAATACAAAAGGAAATCGAAAGAAATATTTGAAATGAGTTGTCAAATAGGTGACGAATAATCTTTAGACTGCGCCCTTGGGATTTGCTCAAGGGCTTTTAACACTTTTTCGGCAGAGAGAGTAACCGAGCTTTTGTTTTATTATGATACTTGTTGGAATGATCAATTCCTACATGGGCTTTTTGGCGGCAATCGGAAAGGAGATATCTTGAACCGGGATGACAGCAAGAGTACAGACTTTACAAAAATAGCATGGGATGCACTATACGATGCGGTTGATAACACTTATTTTATGGATAAAGATGCGGACCTGATCTACACCGCACTTCAGAAAAGATTGAGATTTATTTCTTTTGGGGAGTACCTGCAGAGATATATCTACCGTAAGGCTTGTTTGACAGAGCCCTTTGGGAGTGTCCCGCTAAAGACATACCAGATGATCATCAGGGGAGCGTTCTCTGATAACAATACGCCGAAGTCGTTTGAACTGACGACAGCAAAACTAAGCGCACTGTCCAAAAACTGGCTCACCCAGCAGACAGTGAAGCGGAAAGTTGTGTTTTTGCTCGGATTTGGACTTGCGATGAGTGCCGAGGATGTCAATGAGTTTTTGACAAAGGCTTTACGGGAACAGGGTATCAACGCGAAAGATCCATTTGAAGTGATCTGCTGGTACTGCTATAAAAACGGATACGGCTATCCGAAGTTTGAGAAGCTATGGCAGATCTATTGTGATACGCCTCCTGATTCTCTCGATGTAAAGCTGCTTTACTCGGATCTCACATTTGGCGCCAGAACCGCTTTACATAGTATCCATAGTGATGCTGCATTAATCACGTTTGTTTCGAAGCTGAAAGCTCCTGATCAAAAGCCGCAGCAGAGTGTGACCGCGAGAAAGTGTTTCAATGAACTGTTTGACCGCGCCCGGGAGCTGGTGGCAGATGTTTATAATGAAGAAGAAACGGAACGCCGCGGAAAGAGAGTTTATACGCGCGACGATATCACGGAGAGTGACCTGGAACATATGATCTCTTCGGCGATCCCTGTTGACCGGCATGGAAACCTGACTCCAGGCAGGGCATCAAAACTTAATGCCCAGTTTGCAGGAAAACGGTTCAGCAGGCAGCATATCAGCAAGATACTGGCAGGAAGATCCGAGGTGACGCGCTTTGACCTGATCACACTGAACTTCTTTGTTTATTCATATACGCTTGATGCGTATCCAAATGTAAAGACGAGATACATATCGTTTGTTGAATCGACAAACAGGATCCTTGAGCAGTGTTTCTTGGGGGAGCTGTACGTCAGCAACCCATACGAGTGCTTCATTCTCATGTGTATTCTTTCTGAAGACCCGCTGGGCACTTACGCTGATGTCTGGGAGATATCATATAATCAATGAGTGATAATGATTGTTCGATGACTCAACACACTAAAAAACATTCCATGATAAAAGACAACGAGGGAAAACAGTAATGGGATACGATATCTTAAGCGCGGCATGGCCGGAATGGAGGACCGTCAGGCGGATTAACAGGGGGTCCTTCGGTGTAGTGTATGAAGCTGTCCGCACGGATCACGGCGTAGAGAGCAGAGCAGCGATCAAAGTGATCTCCATTCCCAGGGATGAATCCGAGATTGATTCTCTCCTCGCCACGGGCCTTTCTGCTGAGGCGTCCAGAACTTATCTCCAGCAGGTTGTAAATGATTTTGTCAACGAGATCCGGCTCATGGAGACCTTTAAGGGATCCCAGAATATCGTGAGTGTCGAGGACTATAAAGTAGTCGAAAAGATGGATCGGGTAGGCTGGGATATTTATATCCGCATGGAACTCCTTACCCCGCTTAATGTCTATATCAGTGATAAAATGCTGCCGGAACAGGAGGTCATCAAACTTGGCTGCGATATCTGCTCAGCGCTTCAAAGGTGCGCGCAGCGTAACGTGATCCATCGCGATATAAAGCCAGACAATATCTTTATCAATGACTTTGGTGATTTCAAGCTCGGCGATTTTGGCATTGCAAGAAAGCTGGAGAATATTACCGGCGGGCTTTCCCAGAAAGGTACATACAATTATATGGCCCCCGAGGTGGAAAAAGGGAACCGTTATGATTCGACGGTTGACATTTATTCCCTGGGCATTGTTCTTTACTGGCTGATGAACAATAAGCGGCTGCCGTTTTTAAACCCGCAGCAGCAGCTGATCAGCCCGCAAGATCTGGCAGTTGCAAACAGGAGAAGATTGGACGGCGAGCCTTTGCCTGTGCCGTATTATGCCTCACCGGGGATGGCGGATGTGATCCTGAAAGCGTGTGACCCTGATCCGGGAAAGCGCTTTGCGTCTGCAAAAGAGATGAAAAAGGCGCTGTTGCGTGTAGCAAAAGGAAGATATGGTGAGGGATATACTGTATCTGAGGATACGACGTTCTTTCAGAACCCCGCACCTTTCACGGGCGCGGGGGAAACAAGCCCTGCGTTTGAGCTGCAACAAGGAGCAGCAACATACGAGATCGACTTTGAGGAAGAAATCAGGTCCAGAAAACAACGAATGTTAACTGCCATTCTTATTCTTCTTTTCTTCATTCTAGGAGGATCATTTGCTGCCTGGGGCATTATGTCTGCAAAGACTTCCGGTGAGAATAAAAACATGGAAGACGCAGATCCTTTAGAAACAGAGACTGTCGAAGAGTATAAAGACGAGGAAACAACGGCTGATATAGAAAAAGAGACTGCCGGTTTAAATGAAGACAGGGAACCCGCGGAAGTTCCGGAGAATGAGACTGATGAGAATGACGACCTGGTAGGTTCAGGTGCAGAAGGAGCTGCTGTTATATATGAGCCTGAAATAAAGTGGAATGATCCGGTATTGGAAGAACGGATAAGAGCTGTTACCGGAATTGATACTTCTGCTTTTTCGGCAAAAGATGCGGAGCAGGTTAAGGAGCTGGATCTGTCAACATACGAGAACGCGTCCGCTTCCGAGAAGATCAGTGATATCGGAGCATTAACGTACTTTACGAACCTTGAATCATTAAATCTGGAAGGGAACAGTATAGAAGATATCAGCGCCCTTTCCAACTTGACTAACCTGCAGTATCTTTCTATTCGTGCTAATAAGGTTTGGAACCTTGATCCTGTATCAGGGTTATATAATCTCGATACGTTTGATTTCAGCGATAATTATGTCAGTGATCTCAATGCTTTGAGCAGCTTAACCAGTCTGCAGGAATTACGGTTTGGAGGGAATGATGTCGGAGATATTTCTGCACTCTCCGGTTTAACTAATCTTTCCATATTACGTTTCAGCGATAATCATGTCGAGAATCTGGCGCCGCTGATGAATATGTCGCATCTCACGGTCTTGCGCTTCAGCGACAACAACGTCAGCAGTATCAGCGTACTGTCGAATCTTACGGAGCTTAGAGAATTATGGTTTTACACCAATAATGTTGAAGACATAACCGCCTTGTCAAACTTAACAGAATTGGAATATCTGTATATGGGCGGGAATAATGTCCGCGATATTAGCGCCCTGCTAAACCTGTATAATCTAAAAGAACTCGACCTTAATGGAAATAATGTGGATCAGGCGCAGATCAATCAAATAAAGGCGGCAGTACCTGAGTGTAGTATTAAGTGGTGATATCTAAAAAAGTGCATATATATCTCAAGAACGTCATATAATGCAATGCTGATTATCAAGACCCGGTTAACATCGGGCCTTGAGTGCGTTTGTTCTTCTTTAGAGTAAAACTCAAAATACAAACTATTAGGTGTCTCTGGCTATTATACGATTATGAGCAGAACCATTATGTGGTTTATGAAAAGACAGCTCGATCATGTCAGTCATACATGTACGAAATAGTTCCAGAACAACTGAATATGATTACGACATGAATGACAGGAAGTATTTCACAGGAGGAGCATAAATGAAGACAAGAAGAGCAACCGCCTCTTTCGGGGCATTGTTCCTGAGTGCTGTCCTGGCAGTGTCTGCTATTCCCGCAGGCACGGTCACAGCTGCAGAGAACAACGAGGATCCCGCCATTGAGCAGGAAGCAATAGAGGAAACGGAAGAGGAGTCTGCCGGATCGACTGAAGAAGACGCACAGACAGACAAGGGAGAGTCCCTTGAGGGGCAGACAGTAGACGGCGATCCCGACAGCTCAGTCTCAGAAGACATAGAAGAAAGCAAGGAGGAGCCCACTAACGAAGAGCTGGAAACAGACAGCCCGAAAGCAACTGAAGACGAGGAGATCGTCACGCCTGCAGCACAGGATGATACAGCCGGGGACGAAACGAGCAAAGATGAAACACCTGATGTAGTGCTCGCGGAAGACGCTGGAAAAAAGGCTGAAGAAGCTGTCACCACAGATGAGGAAGAGCCTGCTGCCGAGGACGATGATATCGCAGCATCCGTAGATGATGAGGCAGAGGAAGCTCCCGGAGAGGCCGCCGAGGCTGATGTGCCAGAAGCCCCGGCTGACGACCTTGCTGAGCCTTCCCTTGCAGAAGGTGTGGAAGAAGCCGCAGAGGCTGATGTACCGACGTCTCCCGCAGCGGATATGGAAGAGACTGTCGAGGACGATGCGGAAGTTCCGGCGGTCGATGCAGCTGAGCCGGAAATTACGGATGACGCCGCAGATAAAGCCGGAACGGAAGAAGAGACGGCCAAGGAAGCGCCGGCTGCGCCTGCAAAGGCAGCAGCGCCTAAGGAAGAGACCGTCCTCATGACTGGCACGGTCATAAGCACAAAGACCGACACAAAGACTTCCGCCAAGCCGGCTGCCAAGAAAGGTTGGAAGACAGAAAGCGGCGCCCGCTATTATTACGTAAACGGCGTGAAGGCGACCGGGATCAAAACGATCGGCGGCAAAAAGTACGTCTTTGGTGCAGACGGGAAACTTGTAAAGAACGACTTTGCGACGATCGGCAGCAAGAAGGTGTACGCAAACAAGAAGGGCGTTCTGCAAACCGGCTGGAAAACGATAGGGGGAAAGAAGTATTACTTCAAGAAGAACGGCGCTGCCAGCAAGGGCATCGTGACAATCAAAGGAAAGAAGTATTACTTTACCTGGAAGGGTGTTCTTCGCAGATCCGGCAAGGTACAGGTCGGCAAGAACGTCTATAAGATCAGTAAAAAGGGAGTCCTCACCAAGATCGGCACGGCAAAACTCAAGAAGGGCTGGAAGAGCGAAGAAGGGGCACGCTTCTACTATGTTAAAGGAAAGCGTGTCACCGGTGTTAAAAAGATCAAAGGGAAAAAGTACCTCTTCGATGCAGACGGAAGGCTCCGTAAGAACGCATGGGTCACCGTCAAGGGAAAGACTTACCATTCCAACAAGAAAGGACTGGTCCAGACCGGCCTTAAAAAGATTGGCGGGAAGTATTATCTTCTCAGCAAGTCCGGTGTCATGCAGACCGGTTTTAAAACTACAGGCGGTAAGAAGTATTATTTCGATAATACCGGAGAACGCAGATCCGGCTGGGTCACCGTAAATGGAAAGAAATACTACCTCTTGCCCTCCGTCACGACAGGAAAGACAAAGATCGGCGGCGGATGGTATTGCTTCGGAAGCGACGGTATCATGCAGACCGGAAGGGTAGAGCAGAACGGAAAGACCTATTATTACGGGGGCGACGGAAAACTCATCACCTCCGGAAACGTCACGATCGGCGGCATCACCTATCCCGTAAAGGACGACGGCACACTGGGGACCGGAGC
>CACXGS010000272.1 GCA_902767195.1 uncultured Lachnospiraceae bacterium
CTGGGGAAAGGCTGTCTCCGGTTCACCCCGGACCAAAACAGTAAGAACATTCTCCACAGGATGGTGTTTCAGAAAAAAAGCAACTTCCCGCTGGACCCATTCGCTGGCTTTGGATTCCGGAGAACAGATCAGAATCAGATAATCGGAATGGAGCAGGGCCGTCTCTATGTTTTTACCCAGATCGGCTGATACATTAAGTTCCTCTCTGTCCCGGAAAATCCGGTCGATTTTCCGTATACCGGAGGACTCCTGAAGTTTCTTCGGAATCTGGTAATTCTCCAGAATCGTATGAAGTCTTCTGGCCACATCCATGTCAGGACTGACATGTTTGTAACTGATAAAAGCATTATAGTGCAGTGTCTCATGCTCTGTATCATGATGTGCCTCTAATGAACTCATAATCCTTCCTCCCCTCCGAAAATCAGTGTTCGTCTGCTGGCAGATTCTTTCTGAACTCACAAGCTGTCATTTATATCAGATTATCCAGTGAAAGCCAGGCATCCCCGTCTTTTTTCTGCTCCTCATAGGAGAGTTCCTGGAATGGTCGCAGCAAATGGTGTAAGTGTTTCTCATTATCCCGTACCGGCGCATAATCCCAGTTGTTCAAATAATGGTACCTGCTCCAGCGAATATGTTCAATGGCCCAGAGTCTTTTCTGTTCTTCCTCCGGCAGACTGCGGTAAACCTCCACAGCCCCTTCTCCGATTCCCTCCTTTGTAAGATCTGCATCCTGCCCAAGAAGAATTCGGATCTTGGTTCCCATATGGTCAGCCTGGGCCGCATTGGAATAGCGCAGGAAAGTGCTCAGTTTATTCCAGTCTTTGATAAAATGCGGGCATTCGATACATTTATGAAGGGGCAGCTTCCCATGACTGTCATAAAGAGGACACTCCTCTTTCCGGTTGCAGAGATAATTGCAAAAATAGCGGGCGTGGATGGTCCTGGCCTTCCTGAACAGACTTTCCTTCATGATGATGTCCTCTGAGTACAATTCCGCGCCGGTCCCGAAAGGAATGACCGACTTTCCGGTATGCCAGAGATTGTCCACAATATAACGGTCATTACAGCGGACAAAACATTTCCTGGTATAATAATACATCAAAATGTCATTCATGATAACGATATTAGTCTCAGAATCATCTTCTGTCAGGATGACTCTCTCAAAATCCGTATTCGTCGAGAGAACATCCTGCCAGGGCTTATCATAAAAATAAATGCAGTCTTCCATCTCATAAGAGACATTTTCCTCCTGTAACGGCACAAACTGTCCCTCATCATCCTGCACAAAGAGGCGCAGAGCTTTCGAGAGTTTGCGGTGATCTCTCAAGTACTCCCTATAATCCCCGACAACATGGTATTCAATGGCTGAGCAGTCCGAGAGAACATTGACCAGCAAAGCCTGGGTCAGAAGTGCTTTCCCGTATTTTCCCATACCAATCAGCAGAATCTTTGCCCTGTCATCCTTCAGAGGATACTCTTCCCAGTATAGTCTGGAAGTATTCTCCGGAATATTGGATACGATGATCTGTTCATTCTCGTAGCTTCCCCGATGGAGTGTCTCGGAACACAGATAGAGAGTGGAAACCGGAGGTGCCAGGAGTTCCTCCAGGTGCTTTTCGATGTATTCATACAAGTCCTCATCCTTCTTAAACATCAGGATCTGGTTCCTGGCCCGAAAACTGGTGGACTCATCTGACACCACCACCTTGCCCTTCATCGAATCTGACAGGGTGGAAATGTGGCTGCTGTCTCCATGAATGACGCTGGCATTCCCATTCAGTACAAGAACCCGGACCCGCAGCCTCTCATAGACTGTATGAAAAGCAAAAATCACAAAGGAGGCCACAGAAATGGGGGCCAGCCATCTTGCAATCTCCAGCAGCAGGTTCATATGCTGTCCTTCTGCCTGACAGTCCAGAGCAAAAAGCTGAATCGTATGATACACAGAGTCCGAGGGCGAGAAAGCTCCGGTCTTCATATAGCCTGCCATACCGGTAAGAAAAGAGATGCCCACAAATAATGCAATAATAACCGATCGCTTCTTTTCCATTTGTCCCTCCTTACAACTACAGGTAGATCGACTTGATCAGATGGAGATTGAAGTACCATCTGATGAAAAAAGGCACTCCAAACTCTAGAGTTCAGAGTGCCGTATATACTTCTTTATCTGAGTCAGAACAGACTTACTCCTCTACCGGAGCTTCCTCTACAGGAATCTCTTCTACAGGAGCTTCCTCATAAGCTTCCTCTGCTGCCGGCTCATATTCTTCCTCTTCCGGATATTCTTCTACCGGAGGTAATGCATCGATCGCCTTCATAGACAGGCTGATCTTATGATCTTCTTTCTTGAAGTCCACAACCTTGGCTGTGATCTCCTGTCCTGCAGACAGAACATCAGAAGGTTTCTCAATATGCTCTCTTGCAATCTGAGAAACATGAAGCAGTGCGTCAACGCCGGGCTCGAGCTCAACGAAAGCACCAAAGTCTGTCATTCTGGCAACGCGGCCTTCAACGATGTTGCCAACAGCATACTTCTCATCAGCAGTAAGCCAGGGATTCGTCTCCGGGAACTTCAGGGATAATGCAATCTTCTCGCCCTGGATATCCTTGATGAGAACCTTAAGCTCTTCGCCATTGGTGAAAAGCTTTCTGGGGTTGTCAACACGTCCCCAGCTCATCTCAGAAATGTGAAGCAGTCCGTCTGCGCCGCCAAGGTCAATGAAAGCACCGAAATCTGTAACGTTCTTAACTACGCCTTCTACGA
This sequence comes from uncultured Lachnospiraceae bacterium, assembly GCA_902767195.1. The sequence goes on from CACXGS010000272.1 coordinate 2,765, forward strand.
TCATGCCCTTCTCGATTCTGGAGAAAAGCTCTTCCTTCTTGGCCTTCTTCTCAGCTACGAGAAGCTGCTTGCGGTCACCGATGATCCTTCTCTTCTTGGGATTGAACTCGATGATCTTGAACTGAATCTCCTGACCTTCATACTTCTTAAGATTCTTCTCATAAGTATCGGAAACAAGAGAAGCGGGGATAAAGACTCTGGTCTCCTCGACCATAACGCTTAAGCCGCCATCTAATACTCTGGTAACAACAGCTGTTAAAACTTCCTCATTGTTAAAGGCTTCTTCTAACTTCTTGTTGCCTCTCTCTGCCTTCAGTCTCTTATAGGTAAGAAGAACCTGACCTTCGCCGTCATTCACTTTGAGAACTTTGGCTTCCATCTCGTCACCCTCGGATACAACGGTTCTCAGGTCAAGACTCTGATCATTCGTATATTCATTACGTTTAATGATACCTTCTGATTTATATCCAATATTTAAGATGATCTCATCCTCTTTTACGTCAATTACGGTACCCTTAACTACCTTGCCGTTGTTAATAGTTACTAAATAGTCCTCGTACATGTCGAAATCCTTTTTTTCTACCATGCTTTCATGAACCTCCTTGATAATATTTTTTGGGGTGGATGCCCCTGCAGTAATACCGAGAATCTCGATATCAGCAAAATCGTCCATATTTAAATCATGAACGGTTTGTATATAATAAGTATTACTACATTCTTTTTTACTAATCTCAAAAAG
>CACXGS010000273.1 GCA_902767195.1 uncultured Lachnospiraceae bacterium
CGGAAGAGTGAAGGGAACCATCACGATCCCCCGCGACTGTGATAAAGAGACAGCTCTTGCCGCAGCAAAGGCAGATCCACGGATTGCCAAGGCAATCGGTGACAAACCAATCCGCAAGGAGATCTATGTTCCTAATAAGATTGTAAATATCGTTGCCAAATAAGAGGCAGAGCTGCGAATAGGAAGACACCTGCGGTGTCGCACAGCTCGCGCGTAATCGCCGGGGCGATTAAGATTAATCAAGTGATATGACGATATGACAGTAAATCATCATGCTGCTTTTGCAGCATGATGATTTTTAAAATGAGCTTGCTGCGCCATAATTATCATGGAGATACGATACACAAGAAAGACAGGTGGTGAGATGAATGGATTACTGGAAGGCCTGCCAGCTGCTGGGCGTCGATGATGAAGATGACAGTGGATATGTAAAAAAGAGATATCGGAACCTGATGCAGCAGTATCATCCGGACGCCTCAGGGGATGACCCCAGACTGCTGGTCCGGGCTCAGCTGATCAATGAGGCCTATCAAGTAATCAGCAAGCGTATGGCCAGGAGAGAGACGGAGGAGAGAGGCAGCGGCTGCAGAAGAGATGGGCAGGAGGGCATGATCTGGGATGTTCCCCAGAATGAATACGCTTTTTGTGACCGGGATATCTATCTGTCTAAAGCTTTCTATGAAGACTACCGTCTGGATGGTTACAAGATTGCCAGGGGCAAGTATTTCTGGGACGCTGAGAGAGAAGATTTCAAGCATCTGCTCCTCAGTCTCAACCAACTCTGCAGTGACCGGCTGGAGGAGATTGAGCGGAAATATGGTGTATACAATGTGGATGAATATGGATTATCTTCCCAGCAGGCTGCCTACAAAGCAAAGATTTTTCATCTTCTTGTCCAGCAGTTTATCGATCCTTCCGACAGCCTTCATAAGACTTACCGGATAGAAGATACGGACCAGGAGGGGAGGAGTATCTTTCTTTTCCCAGCCTCGGTAGGAATCCGGGGGATAGGCCCGGCCTTTGATGCAGCCCGGGAACTGGAGCCGGGAGATTCTTTATACCCGACGGCCATCCAGGATAACCGCATCCAGATTAGTGATCGGCACGGTACCGGACTGGGTTACATTTCTTTTGAAGATGACCGTTTATATTATATGGTGATTCCTGCTTTATCCGCCAGAATCGGTACAGTGAAACTGCAGGTCAAGGGAAGCAGGTTCTGGATGAACAGCAGTCCCAGGAGGGCAAAGGTGGATCTTGACTTCTATCTAAAACTGGAGCAGGAGGAGGAGTTCCATTACTTGAGAAAAAGCCTGGAAGAGGAGAGAAACAGGACCATACGCAGATTTCTTCTGGAGTATGAATCCTATATCCGTGGCATAACCGGAGGCAGATCGGCAGAGTAAAAGAACCTGGTTTTTCCGCTGGCTTTTGTCAGTTGAATTCCTGCTGAACTTTTGACCCTGCCCCTGTAATATGGTATGATAACAGGAACAGATGAATATCATTCAGGCATATTCTTTTCTAATGACAGGAGGCGTTCCTGTCCACTGGGGAAGAGATCTATGCAAAGGAGGAATAGTATAAAATGAAGAAGAAACATGGCCCGTTCGTATCACTGTTGCTTTCGGTTTGTCTGGCATTGACAGCCGGTATCTTATACAGATCACCGCTGTTTGCTGCGTCGACTGCTGTAGATCCGGACCGGGAGGTCGGATCTGTGACAGTGGGAGAATTACAGAAGGCCAATGAAAGAAGTGAACTGTGCCAGAAATATGATCACTACGCCATTCACACCACGAACTGGCTTGCTGACGAGAGCAAGGAGGAAGAGGATTGCTTTGTCAGCCAGGACCAGTTGGTATTGGAGAACACAGATGTGGTCCGGGTTCAGGATGATAAGATGGGGGATGTTTACGGTTATGATAAAATGCAGAAAAAAGGATTCCGCTATCTTTTCATGGAGGGGGCCTTTGACGATTTTGTCCTGCATAATCCCATCGCATCAGGATTTGAGCCTACAGGAAAAGAGACCTATTCATCCGACGAGTCAGGAGACGGCAAGATGACCGTGACGGCTGTCCTTTCCGATCTCACAGAAGTGGATGCCGGTTATTTTGATAATTTTGGTTATTCCAAAAATGATATCAAGTCCATGACCGTCAACTATGTTTTCGATGCCGAGACCAATGAGGCACAGACCGTGGAGACTGACATAGAGCTTAAGGACGGAAATAAGGTGAATCTTTCCTCCTCCACTTTTAGCTATGGTGGAGAAGGCTATGTGCCGGACACTTCTGTCACTGATGTTATTTCCGAAAAGAATGAGCGGTCTTTCACTCTGACTGCGGATCCGGGAACTGCCCGGGAGAAGGTCTATACACAGCTGGTCAAAAAGGGAAATATGATCATATTTTACCCCTACAATGGCTACAGGTATCTCTACACTGATACTGCCTGTTCCAATGAGTACATAAGCAGTGAGTCGGATGACCAGAAAAATATTAAGGTCTATACCGCTGTCAAATGACGATACCAGGCAGACTGTTAAAAAGCTGAAATCAGAGAGAATTGAAATCATAAATAATTGAAATCATTAGGAAACTGAAATCAAAGAGAACTATAATTATAGGAAACTGAAATCATAGGAAATTGAAATTGTATAGGATTGAAATCGTATAGATTTGAAATCATAGAGAGTAGAATACGAATCAACATCAAAAGCCGCCGCAAAGGAGGAGAAGAATCCGGTGAAAAGATGACCGGAAGCGTTCCCGTCTTTGCGGCGGCTTTGTATTTAAATTATTCGTTTTATTTTGCTTTCTTTAAAAGCTCATCCCAGCGGCGGTCAATCTCTGCCTGAATGTCGGCGATCAGATCTTCCTTACCTGGCTTAAAGAGATGCTTGAACCGGCCCTGGGGTCTTAAGAAGTCTTCGATAGGCAGCTTCTTTTTCGGGGTGTAGTTGACGATCCACTCGCCGTCAATGACCTCGAACAGCGGCCAGAAACAGGTGTCCACAGCCAGCTGGCAGATCTCAAGGATATCCGCTGTATTGTAGCGCCAGCCCCTCGGACAGGGAGCCAGTACATTGAGAAATGCAGCGCCGGGTGTGTAGATGGCCTTCTCAGATTTAGTATGCAGGTCACGGAAATTCTTCACAAAGGTTGTCTGAGCCACATAAGGAATGTTATGAGCTGCGATAACCTGGGCCAGATCCTTGCGATTCTGACTCTTTCCCTCAGATACGGAACCGACCGGTGTGGTGGTGGTATCCGCATACATGGGTGTGGCGGAGGACCGCTGGATGCCGGTGTTCATGTAGGCTTC
>CACXGS010000274.1 GCA_902767195.1 uncultured Lachnospiraceae bacterium
ACTGACCATCTTCCAGAATGTAATTCAGAACATTGGCCTTGGGAAGTCCGGTCTCTTCCGGCTTCGCATAGTCAATCACTTTAGCGACCTTCTTGCCTGCAAATGTCTTGGGAGCTTCCTCTCTCAGGCCTGTCATGATTCCAGCCATCTTATCCATACCGGAAAGACCCGGGAACTCATAGCTGTCTACCTTGTTGAGGTAGCGGCCATACTCTTCATAGATCTGCTCAAGACGCTCCTTAATGGAGGAGCCGATGCTTCTGTAATATGCAGCCATCTCACAGATCAGCATAGATCCGATGACAGCATCCTTGTCCCTTACATAGGGGCCTGCAAGGTATCCGTAGCCCTCCTCGAAACCGAAGATGAAACGGTCTACCTCACCGTCTGCCTCCAGCTGGGCAATCTGATCACCGATCCACTTGAATCCGGTCAGTGTATGACGAAGCTCTACTCCATAGTGCTCTGCAACAGCGTCAGCCAGAGGAGTAGATACGATAGACATACAGGCTACCGGTTTCTCCGGCATCGTTCCCTTCTCTATGCGGCCTGCGCAGATATAATCAAGAAGGAGAACACCCATCTCATTACCGGAAACCAGCTCATAGGAGCCGTCCGGACACTTCATGGCAATACCTACACGGTCTGCATCCGGATCTGTCGCCAGCATCAGGTCTGCCTGCACTTCCTTGGCCAGTTCCAGGCCCTTCTCAAGAGCAGCAAAAATCTCCGGGTTGGGGTAGGAACAGGTGGTGAAATATCCATTGGGATACTCCTGCTCCGGCACGATTGTGATATCGGTGATACCCATGTCTTTGAGAACTCTGGTAACCGGCACCAGTCCGGTACCATTCAGCGGGGAGTAAACCAGCTTCAGGCCGGCGGTCTTGCAGAGACCCGGACGAACCTGTCTTGCTTCGATGGCCTCGTAAAGAGCTTCCTTACAATCCTCGCCCACGAACTTGATGAGACCCTTCTCCACACCCTCGGCAAAAGGCATGTATTTGGCTCCGGTGAGCACGTCTGTCTTCTGAATGGAATCATAGACAACGGCTGCCGCATCGTCTGTCATCTGACATCCATCCGGGCCGTAGGCTTTATATCCGTTATACTGTGCCGGATTATGAGAAGCCGTCACCATGATACCTGCGTTACATTTATAATAGCGTGTCGCAAAACTCAGAGCCGGTACGGGCATGAGTTCGTCGTAAATCCTGACATTAATGCCGTTGGCTGCCAGAATGCCGGCAGCATCTCTTGCAAAGTTCCAGCCTTTGAGACGGCTGTCATAGCTGATGGCAACAGTCTGTGTGCCGCCCTGGGTCTTGACCCAGTCAGCAACACCCTGGGTTGCCTGTCTTACTACCCAGATGTTCATACGGTTGGTTCCTGCTCCAAGAGTTCCTCTGAGACCGGCAGTACCAAACTGTAAGGACACTGCAAAGCGCTCTTTAATTGCCTCGTCATCCCCCGCGATATCCTGGAGCTCTTTCTTTAAATCAAAATCAATAAGCTCCGCGTCAAGCCAGCGTTTATATTCGTCCTGATACATGTAATCCTCCTTCTCCTTTTAGACAATTTGTGGATTCAATCATATCCATCATTACTGATATATTAAGTATACTGTCAGCCAATATCCTTGTCAAGAAAAGAGATGATCTCCAGCTCTTTCTCAATCCCTTCCAGCTTTTTACGACACTGGTCTGCCAGAAGAACACCCTCCTTATAAAGATCGATGGATTCCTTCAGGCTGATATCCTGACGGGCCAGCTGCTGGTTGATGGCCTCAAGACGTTTCAGCGCCTGGTCAACATTAAAATCATCCATGGTCGTGTCTGTCTCATTTATTATTTCCGTCTTTTTATCCATTGCTCTCTCCCTTACTCCGCAATACTTTTCTCGACGACTTCTGTCACATCAGACCGGATCTCTCCATCGTGAATCCGGATCTTTATGTGGTCTCCCGGTTTCAATCCGGCTACCGTAGTCACCGGTTTATCATCATGGGATATATAACCGAATCCGTCCACCAGCCTGGATGTGGGGGACAGTCCGTGGAGCCTGGCAACGAGAACTTCATACTGATGTCGCCTCGTTTTCAGCTGGCTGGTCATATTGGTCCGGATGCTGTCGGAAAGGGCTTTCAGCCTCTCTCCCTTTACGGCAATTACCCGGCGGGGATGACTGCTTTTTAAAGCATTCACCTTCCCCTCAAGATCTCTGAACCGTAGAAGGAGAAGGGACCGCATACGATGATAAATAGACTGCCTCAGTTCTTCCACACGGCGAATATCCTTCATGATATCGGGAACAGCAATCTCCGCCGCCTCCGTTGGTGTAATGGCCACCCGGTCTGCCACCTCATCGATCACTGTGCGGTTTCCCGTATGTCCCACGGCAGAAATAATGGGTGTCTTTGCTTCAAAAACTGCCCGGACAATCTGCTCATCATTATAGACATTCAGTTCCTCATCCGAACCGCCGCCCCTGCCGATGATAATAGTATCCAGTCCCTGCCTGTCCATAAATCGTATGCCTGCAAGAATGGTCCGGGCCGCGTTCTTCCCCTGGACGTTGACCGGATACAGGACCAGACGGACATAAGGATTCCTCTCCCTGGCTTTGGAGCAGATATCCCGGATGGCCTGCCCGTCCCGGGAGGTAATAATACCTACCGCCTCCGGATACGGAGGAATCGGCTTCTTGTGTTCCTGATCAAACAGGCCTTCCCTGCGGAGACGCTCTCTTAGCAATTTCAGGGCCAGAGCTGCTGCTCCTGCTCCATCCGGTGCCATCTGATCCACAATCAGGCTGATGCTCCCGCCGGGTCCGTAGTAATTCAGAGAACCGATGATCTGAACCATCAGGCCATTCTCAAGGGAGAACTTAAGCCGGGCTTCCGCCACAGACCGGTACATGACACAACGAAGAACCGCATACTCATCTTTAATGGAAAAATAATAGTGGCCGCCTCTCCGATTCCCGGAAAAATTAGTGATCTCTCCACGAATTCTCATATGCCTGAATTCCGGAGCCCCGTCAATCCGGTGGCTGATCATCCGGCTGACCTCGGAAACTGACCGGAAATCCGCCCCTTCTGAAGGTCCTGCCTGTGGCCCTGTCCCTCCCGGACCGGAAACGGAAGTCCCTTCCGGCGGTTCCGGAATCCCGGCCGGATCTCCTCTGAACCATTGCCTTAGCCCCTCCGGGAGATGATCGCCCACATAGAACCATGTCCTCTCTGTCCCGTTCCACCGGGCTCCGCGACGCTTGGCCTGATCCTTTTCTCTGTATGGTACATCCAGTTTGTAGAGCATATCCGACATCCTTTCCCCGATGGTTTCTCTTTGCAGCCGACAAGAGCCATCATCGGATGTGTCCAAAAAGGCGCGCCGGGGCAAAACCGCAGCGCACCTGTATTCTTCTTCTTAAGAATCCTTTCCGGACTCTTCTCTATGGCACTATTCCAGACCGACCCTGTTGGTAATGTAGTAGGAATAACCGTTTTTCTTACAAAAATGAATAATCTCCCTGCGTCGTTTTGCACTTCTGGTGTACTCCAAGATGGCAATACTTTTTCTATTCTTTCTTACGAACCGGAGATAATCCATATAATACTGATGATCCTCATCAATCTGAGTGCCGAAGATTCCTTTATCGTAGTCATTGATGGCAGTGAGCACTTCCTCCTGCATCACTCCGTCAATCAGCTTACGATTAGGGGTCTCAAGCAATCGGGTGACAAACTCATCTCCCCCATTGATAATAATCTTAAACTTCCTCTTCCGAATCGCCTTAACCATCTTGAGAAGGCCTACATAGATCTTCTTGGTCCTGAACTCCCAGAAAACATCCGTATTATCGATCCAGACTCTGTTGATTCCCTTCTTCTGCAGGTCTCTCACCAGCACCCTGATCACGAATCTCTGCCAGGACTTTTTGGAGGTATCGATCCATCGCTCCTCCGGCCAGTTGTTGTAAGTACCCATGGTGTACTTCTTGAATCTCTTGTAATAGGGACGGTAAGTAGCTATGGCACCGATACTCAGATAGGAGTATACCTTGGTCCCGCTCTTCTTAATCTTGCGAATCTCCTCTTTTGTGTAATCAAAATTCAGCGCGTCAATGACAACGCGATCGTATTTCGTACATTTCCTGACACTGACCTTTTTCCCAATAAAAACGCCCCACTTGTAAATCTTTCTGCCCTTCGCCTGGATCGGCGCCGCCGGGGCCAGGGCAGACAATACAAAAACAGCAGCCAGGATCAATGCGGTTACCCGTCTCCTGTAAACAGCACTCTTCTCTTTCAAGAATCTTTCCTCCTATAATCATGATTTGTTTTCGACTGTTTTTGATTGTATCACTATTCAACCCATTAAACAATATCAGATTTCGCAAAAAAAGAAGAACAGCTGTCTGCTCCGTCAGAGAGCAGACAGCTGTTATATCAGGAAAGAAATCCTTCATTTAATTATTTTACGGTTACCTTCACAACCTTGCTAACTCCGTTTATTGCAACGATATAAATACTGCAGGTTCCGGCCTTCTTTCCGGTTATGACTCCGCTCTTAGAGACTGTAGCAATCTTAGTGTTAGTGCTCTGATAACGGAATTTCTCACAGTGTTTCAGCATTTTCTTGCCTTTTTTCTTCAGGACCAGTTTTTGTCCTTTAATTTTAACCTTCTTACCGGCTTTTACGGACAGCTTCGCCTTTTTGACTGTAATCTTACTCGGATTAGTAAATTTCTTAGAGGCATTGTTTGTCACAGAATGAAGGGCCAGGCTCTTTCCGATGGTGGCTTTCTTACCATTAATAATGTCATAAGCCAGTACATATGCTTTATACTCAACTCCCTTTTTAAGGCCCTTTCTCACATACTTAAACTTGTTATTACCCTTGATGGTCTTAACCAGTTTGCAGGAATTGTAGGACTTAGCATTGTCACACTGGGAGAACACAATCTCTTAGTTACATCAAACAAATTCATACAGATTGAGCCCTGTGACCTCCTCATCCAGTCTCCGCTCCACAATCCCGTCAATCCTGCGCACGAACATTTCACAGGTAGCAGAGAGCCGGCATTCGTTCAGATGGCCTCCGATCACAGTCATATCCGCCCGTCCCAGATTGATGTGGAGATGAAGATAGGTCTCCCCGTCTTTGGTGGAAATATTGCCCACCAGGGAAGTAATCTCCATAGGTTCATCAAATGTCTTCTTGTGGTATTCGCGGGTTCCCACATCATAGAGACCAAGAACGGCATGGTCTGCGGCACCAAGGGCTTCTACAGAACCAAGTTTTATTCCTTCTTTCCGACAGAATTCCGTGAGAGCAGCGACAAGCTCCTCTCCCCGGTCCATACGGATCACATAG
>CACXGS010000275.1 GCA_902767195.1 uncultured Lachnospiraceae bacterium
AAACATCCCGAATGACAATAGGATGAGAGCTCTTCTTCAAAAATTTCAGCAAAATCCGAAGCCCTGCACTTGATATATAGTCAAGCCCCGATGCATCAAAAGCCAGCTCTCTATGGGAATACTCATTTCTTACTTCCATAATATCCTGCTCAACAGAGAAGGCGTTAGTAGAGTCAATTCTTCCTTCAAGGCAAATGTAAATGTTGTTGTTCTCTTTGTGTATGTTCATTATTCCTGTCTGCTATTCATAATTTTACGACAACATTTTGTGTTCTTATATATGAGGTGGCCCTGCTCAATCCAGCAGTGTGAGCAAATCTTCGCGGCTGATGGTGGTGCTGCCGGCATTCTCGCTGTTTAGAATATTCTGAGCCAACTGTTTCTTTGATTCCTGCATCTCCAAGATCTTCTCCTCAATGCTTCCCTTTGCGATTAGTTTGAAGACTGTCACAATCTGGGTCTGTCCGATACGGTGGGCCCGGTCCGTGGCTTGATTTTGAACGGCAAAATTCCACCAGGGGTCATAGTGAACCACTACATCTGCGCCTGTCAGATTCAGACCGGTTCCGCCCGCCTTCAGTGATATCAGAAAAATGGGCACATTGTTGTTGTTAAAGGCTTTGACCAGTTGCATTCGTTTTTCCTTGGGCGTGGCACCGGTAATAATATAATAAGGTATTCCTTCCTTTTTCAAATCGTTTTCAAGGATTTGAAGCATTGTAGTAAATTGAGAGAAAATCAGTGCTTTATGCTCTCCTTCTATGATGGTATTGATCAGCTGAAGGCAAGCCTCCCTTTTGGCACTGCTCCCGTCATAATTCTCATAGTAAAGGGAAGGATCACAACAAATCTGTCGAAGTTTGGTCAGTTCCGCCAGCACCTGAATCCGGTTCCGTCGGAATTCATCATCATTCTGCTTGTCCAGGCTCTGACGAAGTCTGGTCACCTGAGCATCATATAATTTCTGCTGCATGCTCTCCATGGATGCATAGCGTATTTCTTGCAGTTTATCAGGAAGATCCTTCAGGACCTCTCTCTTTTTTCTTCTTAAAATGAATGGTCCCACCATTCTGGAGAGTTTTTCCGCCAGCTCCCTGTCACCATTCTTCACAATGGGTGTCTCATACTGACTGCGAAAGCTGTGATAATCATAAAGGAATCCCGGCATCAGATAATCAAATATACTCCACATGTCACTAAGACGGTTCTCAATGGGGGTTCCGGTCAGTGCAAACTTAGTCTGTGACAGAATTAATTTGACAGATTTTGCCGCAGCTGTGCCGGCATTTTTTATGTATTGGGCTTCGTCCAGTACCATAAAACGGAACTTCCGCGCCTCATATTCATCGATATCCCTCTTCAGGAGATCATAAGAAGTAATCAGTACATCGTAATTCTGATATTCTTCTATAATACCACGTCGTACGGTCTTATGTCCGGAAACCGTCCCCACCTTAAGAGCCGATGCGAAGCGACCAAGTTCATCTTCCCAGTTATATACCAAAGAAGCTGGACAAACGATTAAGGATGGTTCGTACTCAGAATCATCAAATATTAAATGGTCATCTGTCCCGGCCTGATTCTTCTCTTCCTTCACTGCCAGCAAAACGGCAATCATCTGCAGAGTCTTTCCCAGTCCCATCTCATCCGCCAGTATTCCTCCAAAATGAAGATGATCTAATGTCCTCAGCCACTGATAACCCTCTTTCTGATAATTGCGAAGCACGTTTTTCAGAGAATGTGGGATATCGTAATCCGCATTGTTAGCAGTATCAATCTCACGAATCAGTCGCCGGAAGGATTTATTCCGATCGGCCTCTATAAATTGGGACTGCTCCATCATTTTATCCAGATAAAGGGCACGATATGCCGGAATGTGCATTTTTCCATTGACAAACTGTTTAGGAGTCAGTTTCATACTCTCCATCAATTCAGAGAGTTCTGCGATACTTTCATTTTGATCGATATTCAGAAAATCTCCATCCTTTAACCGGATGTATCTGGCCTTACGGCGATAGGCCCCAAGAATCTCCATCAACTCTTCTTTACTGTAGCCTTCCGCTGTCACATCAAAATCCAGGATTCCACTCTCAATAGATACTCCCATGTTAAAATGGATGTTTCTTCGTATCCCCAGTCTCTTAAAACGGTCTGTCATATGGACTTCCGCTATTTCCATTAATTTGGGCAGACCTTCACTGAGAAAGAGGAAAGTATTGTCCTCATCAACATCACTAAAAAGGGCTAAGACATCAACTCCTGTGTTATGGAAGTATTGCTCCAGCAAGTGAAGAAGTTCTTCTTCTTTGTCGATATTTCTGTAATTGGGAATCACATCCCGGAAAATTATTTCCTTAATGATGTGATGCACTCTGCTTCCATAGATCGCATCAACACGGCATAACATCATTCCCTCATCCACATCCAGATAACAGAGAAATACCGGTTCCGGATCCAAATAATTGTGAATGACTTCGCTTTCGATCTCTTCTATATTTACAGCATCTTCAAAGGATGGCAATACTTTCCTGTAAAAATCCGTAAGATATCGACGACCAATTCTGGCGTCAATTCTATCATCCACAATTCCCCGGATTGTCATCAGGGGCTCCAGCTTTTTTGCCGTTTCCAGAGGAAACCGAATCAGATATGAATCTTCTATATAGTAACTGTATTTTTGACCGTAATAAATATCCGGAATCTTCCCAGTCAGTGATATGCCGCCGAAGTTTTCATCATACATAGCGGGACGAATCAGGAGGTCAGGTCGGTAATCTCTTTCCATCGCAGTCAGCTGGAACTTCTTCTCCCGGTTGCTCTCGTAGCTTCTTTTGGCACATTCAATCGATTTCTTACCAAAAATCAAATCAAAAAAACGATCCAGATTGTTGCCATATAAAGGTATCTCTTTTTCTATAGCTGGAAGAATATCCCCTACATTCATGTTCTTGCGAAGCTGAATCATTTCCTCTAAGGCATCAGAAATATAATCAAGAAGAGGAAGTGAATCCATGCTAATATAGGCTCTTCCCATCTGCATCTCTGTCTTTTTTCCAAATGTCATAGTCTCTTCTTTGCGCACATGATTCATGAATTCAGAAATGTTCTTAATGACATACAATCTGCTGTGGCCGACTTTAAAAGAAAGACTGCACCGCCTGTCTTCCTTGACA
>CACXGS010000276.1 GCA_902767195.1 uncultured Lachnospiraceae bacterium
AGTTCTACCGTTCCGGTGTTCCGGCAGAGTCTCTGATTCCCAAATGTATGTGGGTAAAGAAGCATGAGCCGGAGAACTGGGCTAAGACAGAGACCATCTTTGAGTTCACCAGCTGGCTTCACTGGAAGCTCTCCGGAAAGAAGACAACCAACATGTCTGTTGCTGCTTTCCGCTGGCTCTACGATGATAAGAACGGCGGATATCCCGTGGATCTCTACGAGGCGATCGGCCTGGAAGATGTGGTAGACAAGTTCCCCAAAGATGTATTGAAGACATGTACACCGATCGGTCCGGTTTGTGAGGAAGCAGCCAGAGAGCTGGGACTTTCCACCAATATGATGGTTGTGGAAGGCAGCCTTGACGCCGTTACCTGTATGGTTGGTGTAGGAAGCGTTAACCCTGGCGGCATGGCTCTGATCGGCGGAACATCCTCCTGCCTCTTCGGTCTTGCCACAGAAGATTTCCACGAAGTTGGTGTAAACGGAACCTATCCGAACCTCCTCTATGACGGAACCAGTCTGGTAGAAGGCGGACAGGCATCCTCCGGCGGTATCCTTACCTGGTTCAGAAATCAGCTGATTCCCGGATCCTGGGCAGAAGAAGCAGTATCCAAGGATATCGGTATTTATGACCTGATCACAGAGAAGGCAGAATCCGTTCCGATCGGCTGTGAAGGCCTGGTTATGATCGATTACTTCCAGGGCAATCGTGCTCCTTATGCAGATTCCAAAGCCCGTGGCATGTTCTGGGGATTCTCTCTGGGAACAACGACAGCCCATATGGCCAGAGCCGTATATGAGGGCGTCGCTTATGGCGCAAACCACTGTCTGACATGTATGGCAGATGCAGGATATATTGTAAAAGAAATCGCTGCCTGCGGCGGTCTGGCCCAGTCTGATTTCTGGATGCAGATGCATGCAGACATTACCGGTATTCCGATGTATACGACCGTTGAGAGTCAGAGTGCCGGATGTCTGGGAGACTCCATGATCGTTGCTGTCGGATGCGGCATTTACAAAGACCTGGATGAGGCAGCAAAACAGATGGTCAAGATCGACAAGTCCTACACACCGGATCCCGAGGCACATAAGAAGTATCAGTTCTACTTTGAAAGATACGTTGATACATGGCCGCAGATGAGGGAGATCATCCACAAGACCGTAGACCATGTAAACCAGTAAAAGGCCAGGTAGATCAAGCTTTTCAGAGGATAGCGTGAAATTATTTTCAATGCTGCATGAAATTTTTTTCCATATTGTAATAGGGAGATGGTTATGCTATTCTCGAAGTATAGAAGAAGTGTAAAATAAGGGGTTTTACTGTACTTCGTAAAACCCCGGGTGTTACTTGTCAACATAAATGTATTATAGGGAAAGGGTGCTGATATGAAAACAGATGTTTTGATTATCGGTGGAGGTGTCATCGGATCCTGTATCGCCCGTCAGCTTTCCAGATACAATCTGGATATCGTGCTGGTTGAGAAAGAAAGCGATGTGTGTACAGGTACCAGTAAGGCTAATTCATCCATGCTTCATGACGGCTACAACGTAGACGGCCATAAGCTCAAAGGTAAGCTTGTTCTTAAGGCAACAAAAGAGATTTACCGTAAGATGTGTGACGAGCTCCATGTGGACATGAAGCTTTGCGGATCCATTTTTGCCGGCTTTACAGACAGTGATCTGGAGACCATGCACAAGCAGGTTAAGATGGCGGAAGAGAATGGAATTTATAATCTTGAGATCATTGACCACGATGCCATGATGATCAAAGAGCCGCATATTAATCCCTCTGTCCGTTTTGGTCTCTACAACCCCAACACGGGTGTTATGAATCCTTTTGAGCTGACGGCAGCCCTGGCTGAGAATGCTGTTATGAACGGTGCGAAAGTATTCCTGAACACGGAAGTAACAGACATTACAGTAAAGGACCACAAAGTTGAGTCCGTTGTCACAACCAACGGAACATTTTATCCGAAAGTAGTTATCAACAGCGCCGGTCTTTATTCGGACAAGATTGCAGCGATGGTTGAAGATGTTGATTACTATGTTCGCCCCAGACGTGGACAATACTACCTCTTCGACAAGCAGTTTGGAGGATGGGTCAACCACTGTATTTATTCTCCGCCGACAGAGACCTCCAAAGGTATGATCATCGTACCGACAACCGAAGGAAATATTCTGGCAGGCTCCAATGCGGAGATGCTGGATGACAAGACCGACTTCTCCACAACCAAGGAAGCTCTGGATGAGATCTATGATACCATGATTCATCACCTCTATCCGGACCTGCCCAGAGTGGGAGATGTCACAACCGTATTTGCGGGACTGCGTTCCGCTTCCAACACAGAAGACTTTATCATTGAGCATGCCCGGACTGCCCGCGGTATGATCAACCTGGTAGGTATCCAGTCTCCGGGACTTTCCTCTGCTCCGGCCATTGCTGACATGGTAGAGGAGATGGTTCGTACGGTAGGCGAGGATCTGGATTTCTCCGAGAAACAGGATTGGAATCCGACCCGTCCGGCTCCGATTATTCTGAACCGTATGTCCTATGAGGAGAGGAGTAAATTTATCGCTGAGAATCCGGATTACGGCCAGATCATCTGCCGCTGCGAATCCATCAGCAAGGGTGAGATCCTTGATGCGATCCGCCGTCCGATCCCGGCCACATCTCTTGACGGAATCAAGAGAAGAACCCGTGCCGGTATGGGAAGATGCCAGGGTGGCTTCTGCGGACCCAGAGTGGTTAAGATCCTCGAGGAGGAGCTTGGAATCGATCCGACCCAGGTTACCAAGAGAGGAAGGGGTTCCAGAATTCTTTCAATGAGAGCAAAAGAGCTTGCTCTGCAGGAAGGAGGCAGCCATGAAAAAATTAAATTATGATATTGTAGTGGTTGGCGGCGGCCCTGCAGGTATGGCCGCAGCACTCTCCGCGAGAAAAGCGGGAGTGGAGAAAATCCTGATCTGCGAAAGAGGCGGTAAGCTTGGCGGTATCCTGGAGCAGTGCATCCATAACGGATTCGGTCTTCAGTATTTCAAAGAAGAGCTGACGGGACCGGAGTATGCTACACGTTTTGTTGACCAGGTAGAGGCAAGTGATATTGATGTCAAAGTGAATACCATGGTTATGGATATTCTGGAAGACAAGAAAGTCATCTGCGTCAATCCCGAGGACGGTCTTTTTGAAGTAGAGACAAAGGCAGTGATCCTTGCCATGGGATGTCGTGAGAGAACCAGAGAGTCCATCACCATTCCGGGCGATCGTCCCTCCGGAGTTATGTGTGCCGGTACTGCCCAGCGCTATGTCAACATTAACGGCTATCTTCCCGGAAAAGAAGTTGTCATCCTCGGATCCGGCGACATCGGACTGATCATGGCAAGACGTATGACCTTAGAAGGCTGTAATGTAAAGGGCGTTCTTGAACTGATGCCCTATTCCACCGGCCTTGTGAGAAATAAAGTACAGTGTCTGGATGACTTCGGTATTCCGCTGTATCTGTCCCACACTGTAACAAGGATCCATGGTAAGGAAAGACTTGAGGGTGTTTCCATTGCCGAAGTCGGACCGGACCGGAACCCGATACCGGAGACAGAGATCTATGTTCCCTGTGACACACTGCTGCTGTCTGTCGGCCTGATCCCGGAGAATGAGCTCAGTAAGAAGGTTGGCGTAGACCTTGACAAGGTGACCAGAGGAGCCATCGTCGATGAGAAGAGAAGAACCAACATTGACTGGATCTTCGCCTGCGGCAATGTTCTCCATGTTCACGACCTGGTAGACAATGTAACCGAGGAATCGGAACTGGCCGGACAGGCTGCTGCCGGATACATCGCCGGTACATATACACCGAGAGAGAATCCGATCAAAGTAGTTCCGGGCAATAACATCGGTTATGTTGTTCCACAGGAGATCCGCTATAACGACGAGACCCAGAAGATTATCCGTCTCTACATGAGAGTGCGCAATCCTCAGGAGAATGTTGTCATGGAGATCAAAGATGACAAGGGTCAGGTTCTTGCCAGCTTTAAGAAAGATATCGTAGAGCCCGGTTCCATGGTGAACCTTGCGCTCCCGGTGATGAAGCTTACCGATGACATGACACAGATTACTGTGTCCGTAGCCGAATAGGAGGGATGCAGGATGGCACAGACCAATATCATCTGTATATGCTGTCCGAAAGGATGTCATATCACAGTAGAGCATGATGATAATAAAAATATTTTAAGCGTATCAGGTTTTACCTGCCCTCGTGGCGAGGAGTATGCCCACGATGAGTTCACCAATCCGACCCGGGTATTTACTTCCACTGTCCGCGTGAAAGGCGGAGACCTTGATCTGCTTCCGGTAAAGACAAACGGGGTAATTCCCAAGCCCATGATGATGGATGCCGCCAGAGAATCCTGCCGGATCGACGTAACTGCTCCGATTAAGATCGGGGATGTGATCCAGAGTGATTTCTGCGGAACCGGTGTTGACCTGGTAGCCGCCAGGAGCATCAAGGCCGTATAAACATGATTTAAGGAAGCGCTATAAGGCGCGGCCTCAAATAGATAGTAGATAATGGAAATATTTTCAAACAAAAAATGGAGGAAATACTATGATTACACAGGACAGAATGTTTAGCCCGCTGTTGAACCCCCTTTACGAAGGATGTGACATGAATGATCTTCTTGTTGCAACCTATATCATCGGAGCCGACAAAGAAGAGACTGCCATTATCAAGGCAGCCAGCATCGGTATCGAGCAGACCACCGGTTCCTGGATTGATGTTCCGGAAGAGACTGACGAGATGAGAGCAAAATACTGCTCCAAGATCATCGGCATCTATGAAGTACCCAATGCTTTCGAGAACCAGATGGACGTAAATCTTGCATACCCCAACGGCGGAATGCGTCACTATGTTCTGCGGATCGGATATCCGGTAGCCAATGTGGAAGATAACATCCCGCTGCTTCTCGGTTCCCTCATGGGTAACATCATGTCCATGCCTTACCTGAAGTTACTGGACATCGACTTCCCGAAGAAGTTCGCTGACAAGTTCCAGGGACCGAAGTTTGGTATCCAGGGTATCCGTGACATCCTCGGTGTTCAGGACAGACCGCTTCTTAACAACATGATCAAGCCATGTACCGGATATACACCGGACGTTGGAGCTAAATTATTCCTTGAGGCTGCTGCAGGCGGCGTTGACGTTATCAAGGACGATGAGCTGATCGGCGGAGACCGTTCCTTCAACAAGCTGGCTGACCGTGTTAAGGCCAATATGGAAGCGGTTGCCAAGGCAAAAGAGATCAAGGGTGAGAACACACTTTATGCTTGTAATATTACAGACGAAGTTTCCAGACTGAAAGATAATGCCATGACCGTTATCGAGAATGGCGGAAACTGTATCATGCTCGACGTACATGGCGTTGGATATTCTGCAGTAAGAATGCTTGCTGAGGATCCGGAAGTTACCGTTCCGATCCTGGGACATTCCTGCTTCAATGGTGCCTTCACCGCTTCTCCGGTACAGGGTATCTCCACTAAGGTTGTTTCCAAACTTTCCCGCCTG
>CACXGS010000277.1 GCA_902767195.1 uncultured Lachnospiraceae bacterium
CTGCCCTGTCGGCCCGAACGGGTCCATCGACCTGCAGGTTTTGATGGAGGAATTGGGAAAACGACGGATCGACGGCATCCTGCTGGAGGGCGGCGGCGTCCTCAACGAGAGCTTCCTGCGAGCAGGACTGGTAAACCGGGTATACTGCTACCTGGCCCCCAAAATGTTCGGAGGAAGAGACTCCCGGACCCCGGTGGAAGGACAGGGTGTGGATCTGGCCCGGGACGCATGGGAATTCCAATGTGTCGACAAAAGGGAACTGGGCGAGGACATTTTAATAGAGTATATTCGTAAATAATAGGTTGCAGGGCTATTCTGTGTTGCAATACCCAATAGCCAGACGATTGGATTCCGACGCTCCGGCGTTGCCCACTACCGGTAAGCTATCTGCCTGTTCCGACTGGGGCGGCTGAGGCATTCACGGACGATTTGTTCTTACCTCAGCCGCCAAGTCTCCACGGCAGAGGATCTTACCTCTGTTCCTGCAAAGCCTCCGCTTTCGGAAACCCAATCGCCTGTCTATTGGCAGGTAATGCCGCCACATACAACCGGAAGCGTTCTTGAGTGGCTGGCTGCAACAGCAGATATTCCAGGGATGTTCGAAAGATATTCGGATGGCGTCTCTGAGAAAATGGCTACTGCTTCTCAAGTAGGACGATTCGTTTTTGGCTCCGTAGCATGTCTGAGCGAAACATGATAATCTTCTTTTTGGATTATCATGTTTTGCGAGTTTGCGTATAGCGGAGCCGGAAAAACGGATTGGACTACGTGATGAAGCAGTCCATTTTTGAAGCGAACGCCTCCGAATACTTACGGATAGCCATGGAATATTGTCAGTTTGCAGCCTTGCAAACCGGTATTTGTAGATTTAGAACATTATGATTCAAAGAAGGTGACATATGTTTACAGGAATTATAGAAGAGATCGGCACAGTAAAGTCCATTAAGAAGGGTACCCACTCTGCCGTGATCACCATCCAGGCCAGTAAGATCCTGGAGGATATGAAGCTGGGAGACAGTATCGCTGTCAATGGGGTATGCCTGACCACAGTGGACATCGGGAAGAATTCCTACAGCGCTGATGTCATGCATGAGACTCTGAAAAGGACCAATCTTGGGGAGCTGAAGAGCGGAAGCCGGGTGAACCTGGAAAGAGCCATGGCGGCGGACGGCCGTTTCGGCGGCCACATTGTGGCAGGACACGTAGACGGGACCGGCGTCATCACTTCCATGAAAAAAGACGATAATGCTGTCTGGATGACGGTGGATACCTCACCGGCGATTCTTCGCTACATTATCGAGAAAGGATCCATCACCATTGACGGAATCAGCCTGACGGTGGCAGGTGTGGACAGCCATTCTTTTTCTGTTTCGGTGATCCCTCATACGGGAGTCATGACTACCCTTCTGGATAAGAAGCCGGGGAATACCGTGAATCTGGAGAATGACATGGTTGGAAAATATGTTGAGAAGCTGATGAAACCGGAGCCCGAAGAGACCGGGTCATCCTCGAGGATTACCATGGAATTTCTTGCGGAGCATGGATTTTGACCGGAAAGACAACAAGGAGGACAACAATATGAGTACCTATCAGTTCAATACCATCGAGGAGGCTCTGGAAGAGATTCGGCAGGGTCATGCTGTGATTGCTGTGGACGATGATGACGAGAGCAACATCGGGGCATTGATTGCAGCCGGAGAGACCGCCGATGCGCCCATTGTAAAAATGATGGTAAAAAGGGGCGGAGGAATGCTGACTTTAAGTATTCCTGTGAGCATCGCCCGCCGGCTGGAGCTGGATGAGAGCCTCTGGACCAGCACGAATAAGAGGGGGACGGCACCTGCTGTTTCCCTGGACAGTGTGAAGGCCCGAACCGGCCTTTCCTCCCACGACCGTGTGGAGACCATCCGGGCCGTAGTGAATCCCGATGCCAAACCGACCGATTTTAAAATGCCGGGACACATGTTTTTGAAAGTGTCGAAAGAGGGAGGAGTCCTGAAACGGACAGGTTTCACGGAAGGATCCGTAGACCTTGCGTCTATCGCAGGAATGATCCCTGTGGGAATCTCCTGTCACATCCTGGATGAGGAGGGCGAATACCTGCACCTTCCGGAACTCATGGCTTATGCCGAAAAAGAAGGACTCTGCGTAATCACCATAGCGGACCTGATCCAGTACCGGCGGCGGACCGAGTCTTTTGTCAGCCGGGAGGCGGAAGCGGATTTTCCAACCCACTACGGACATTTCCGGATTATGGGATTTGTGAATAAATTAAACGGAGAGCATCATGTAGCCATCATTAAGGGCGACATTTCCGATGGGGAGCCGGTATTGTGCCGGATTCATTCCGAGTGCCTGACAGGTGACGCTCTGGGATCCAGACGCTGCGACTGCGGCCAGCAGTATAAGGCAGCCATCCGGATGATTGAGAAAGAAGGCAGAGGACTTCTTCTCTACATGAGACAGGAAGGCAGGGGCATCGGCCTCATCAATAAATTAAAAGCTTACCAGCTGCAGGATACCGGCCTTGATACCGTGGAGGCCAACCTGGCCCTGGGCTTTCCCGAGGATCTGAGGGATTACGGGATTGGTGCCCAGATTCTGGCAGATCTTGGGGTGAAGAAGCTGCGGCTGATGACTAACAATCCTACAAAAGTAGCCGGTTTGTCCGGTTACGGTATCCAGATTGTGGAGAGAGTGCCTATCATCATCGAGGCTAATGATGACGACCGTTTTTATCTGAAGACAAAACAGATCCGTATGGGTCATATGACAAATTATAAATAAAGATATATAAGGAGGACAAAATGAGTTATCACGTATTAGAAGGAAAAGTTGTTACCAGTAATGAGAAGATCGGTATTGTCTGCGCCAGATTTAATGAGTTTATTGTTTCCAAGCTTCTGGGCGGAGCAGTGGACGGTTTGGTTCGTCACGGCCTTCCCGAGGAGAATATCGATGTGGCATGGGTTCCCGGATGTTTCGAGATCCCGCTGATCGCTGACAAGATGGCCAAATCCGGCAAATATGACGCCATTATCGCTCTGGGAACCGTAATCCGCGGATCCACATCCCATTACGACTATGTCTGCAACGAAGTGTCCAAGGGAATCGCTCAAGTCAGCATGAAGACAGGCATTCCGGTTATGTTCGGCGTGATTACAACAGAGAATATCGAGCAGGCTATCGAGCGTGCCGGAACTAAAGCTGGCAATAAGGGATATGATGCTGCTCTGGGTGCGATCGAGATGCTTAACCTGGTAAAGGAGATTGAGAAATAAAAAAGCCGGTTGACTTTTCATAGGAGGTTGTATTAAGATACTGATTGGCACTGGATTATTCGAAGAGAGACTCTTCGAACCAGTCAGAATCTGATGGAACACTATGATTAACAGGAGGAATATATCATGACAGCTATTACAAAAGAGACCCGGATTGGAGATATGCTGATGGAAGATATGGGAATCGCTGCCATCCTTATGGCTGCAGGAATGCACTGTGTAGGATGTCCCGCATCCCAGATGGAGAGCCTGGAGGAGGCCTGCATGGTTCACGGAATGAATCCTGATGTGGTAATGAAGCGCATCAACGATTATCTGGAGAACAAGGGTGAATAATTGAACCTGCTGTATTTAAAACCCCGGTTTGCGAGATGCAAACCGGGGTTTTGTATTCTTTCAGAAAATTCTCAAAGCGTGATTTATTATGCTTCAAATGAACTTAATGTCTGTACGGCATCCTCGGGAATCAGGCAGCGGTAATGCTCCTGGAAAAAGGCTTCAGACGCATATCCGAAAGGTCTGATGGACCCGAAATCACAGGCGATACGGCAGGCCCGGTCAAAATAACGCCGGTCTCCTCCGGGCTTCTTCAGGATAAGATAAAAGTCCGGCTCTGAGGGATGACGGTAAAAAGCGCTGTCTCCGTCGTAGAAAGGCTCGATCAGGGCACAGAGGGCGCTGATATCTTCCATGGAGGAGAAAGCGAAAAGCACAGTGGAAGGCGGCGAGACAGGTGCTGCATCGTCGTCTTTACCATCGGCAGTCTTCTCGGACTTCTGCTTCCTGCCCGCAGCTTCCGGGGAATCTTCTTTCTTCTCCCGTTCCTTCCGGATCATATCGGACAGATAATCCAGGAACTTGTCTGCTGTGGGAAGTGTTCCTTCCTCATCAGTCCCGGCATCGGAAAACCGGGTGTTCAGTTCGTCCGGGTTCTCCACTTTGGTGACTACGAGGACAAGGCAATCCGGAGAAACCGGGACGGCTTCCACCATCAGCGGGATATTCTCCGCATCGAAGCCATGCTCCTCATAGGCCATCTGCATCATCTCCCGGAATAATTCCCGTGCCTTCTCTGAGCCGATCACCAGTTCTGAAATCTGGAGATGACGGTCATCCAGATCGGAACGGGTCAGGGTACAGCGGATCTGGTTGTCATTGATACGTTCTATCTTCATGATTATCTTCCTCAAATTTCAATGGAGACTTCCTGTTCTTCAGGAAGAGTAGTTTCTTTTGTAACAGTATATATGGTTAAGAAGGAAAAGTAAAGAGTAAAAAACTAAGACTTGTAAAAATATGGAAAATACATTATGATAATCATGCGGCATAAGATACCATATCGACAAAGACACCTTTCATCAAGGAAGCACTGCCGGAATGCACATATTTATAGATCCCCTTCCTAAAGAGAAATGCCGCATAAATCCGTGCTTATTCAGGTCCTTTCGGGGCCTGTTTTTTTTGACTTTGCCAGTAGGGTATGTTATATTTATGGCAAATTGCCTGCGCTGCAAAAGCCCCGCATGCATTAGGATTAAACTGGAGACTATAGTGGATACGGAATGGATCAGATTAGCAGAATTGGATGAGGACGGGAAAGCTTCCGCGATAGTGCGGGCAGGGCAGATTATCAGGGAAGGAGGCCTGGTCGCCTTCCCAACAGAGACCGTCTACGGACTGGGGGCGGATGCCCTGAATGAGGAGGCAGCAGCCAGGATATACCAGGCTAAGGGACGGCCTTCTGATAACCCGCTGATTGCTCACATATGGAATGTGGATCAGGTGGATCAGCTTGCCTTGAAGATTTCTCCCGATGTCAGGAAGATGATGGATGTTTTTTGGCCGGGGCCTCTCACCATCATTCTGCCCAAGAAGGATACGGTTCCCGATGGAACCACAGGAGGTCTTCCAACCGTTGCTATCCGTATGCCTTGCCACCCGGTGGCCATGGAACTGATCCGACGAAGCGGATGCCCCATAGCAGCGCCCAGTGCCAATGTGTCAGGACGGCCCAGTCCGACCAGGGCAGACCATGTCTACGAAGATATGAAGGGAAGAATCCCCATGATCCTTGACGGAGGGCCGGTGGACATCGGCATCGAATCCACCATCATTGATATGAGCAGAGACAGGCCCCTGATTCTCAGGCCCGGTCATATCAGGAGGGAGGAACTGGAGGAAGTTTTGTCCCGGGAGGTTCCACTTGATCCGGCAATAGCCGGGAGAGAACCCGGGAAGAATGTTGTGGCCAGAGCACCGGGAATGAAGTACCGGCATTATGCCCCCAAAGCAGATATGACTCTGGTAGAAGGTCCTGAGGAAGCCGTGATATCTGCCATCAATGACCTGGCTGCCCAGAAGATGAGCAGCGGATGCCGGGTAGGAGTAATCGCCACTGAGGAAACCAGGGACCGATACCGGGCAGATGTTGTCAGGGTGATCGGGAGCAGAAGCCATCCGGAATCGGTAGCCGCGGGCTTATATAAGATCCTTCGTGAGTTTGACAGCCTTTCCTGTGATGCGATATATTCGGAAAGTTTCTTTGAGTCCGGTATGTTTGAGGCGGTAATGAACCGTATGCTTAAGGCGGCCGGGTATCACATTATGACCGTTGGGAAGAGGGCGGACAGCCGGTCGGCCGGCAGTCACGGACAGACATGGGAGGAGATCTCATGAGCCGGAGAAAAGAACGCCAGAAAGAAAGTGAAAGAAAGGCCCTGAGGATGACGGTCCTGATCCTGCAGCTGGGGATTACCATGATGACCGCTATTTTCCTGACGGGACTCATGGGCTGGTTCATGATACAGAAGACGGGAATGCTGATTCTTTTTCCCCTGTTCCTGATTCTGGGGATCATGGCGGGATTCCGGTCCTGTTATCATATGATCACCCGGTTTACTTCTCTTAAGAATCCGGAAGGATATGAGGGAGGCCCTTTTGATGAATACGAAGAAGAGGATGAAGAAGATTTTGATGGCGGACCCAAAGCTTAATGAGACTTTACTGGATCTGCTGATCGGCTGCTTCTGCTATAGTGCCATCATGGAAGTGATCGGACTTCTGGTGGTGGAGAATAAAGGAAGTTACAGTTTGGGTCTTCTTTTCGGCACTCTGGTCGCCGCGGCCTGCTCATACAGCATGTACCGCGGTCTGATCCATGCTACAACCATGGATCCCCACAGGGCCGGAAGATCGATGACAATACAGAGCATATTAAGGATGTTGGTTATGCTGGTGAGCGCAGGAGCTGCCATGCTGATCCCTCAGATCAGCTTTTACGGGGTGGTGGTCGGCCTTATGGGATTGAAGATCGCCGCTTATCTCCATGTGTACACTAATGTTTATATAACCAGAAAACTATTGAAGAAAGGAAGGTGAAGGTATGGAGTATGGAGCTGCCGGAGCAGGAGCATCTGCTATGCTTTTGGACAGCGGAACACAGGCTGATTTCTTTATACACAGTTATTATGATTTCCGCCTGTTTGGAGGACCTGTTGTCTCAATCAACACAACCATGGTGACAACGGCGGTCGTCTGTCTGGCAATTCTGATCCTGATTCTGATCGCCCGGCATGAGATCATGAAAGATTATGAGGAGCCGAATGTGGTGCAGAATCTGGCAGAGATGCTTGTGGAATTCCTGGACGGCATCGTTGAATCCAACATGGGGAAACATGCCCCCAGGTACAGGAATTACGTGGAGATGCTGATGATATTCATCCTGTTTTCCAATATCTCGGGATTGTTTGGCCAGCGTCCTCCTACAGCGGATTTTGCTACCACATTCGGTCTGGCCCTGATCACTTTTGTGCTGATCGAGGTGGCCTGGGTAAAGGGCAAGGGAATCCGCTTTGTGAAGGATCTTTTTGAACCCTTCCCCATCTTTTTCCCGGTAAATCTTATCAGCGAGTTTGCCACACCTGTGTCCATGTCATTGCGTTTGTTCGGTAATGTCATGGCCGGAACCATTATGTTATCCCTGTGGTATGCGCTGATGCCCTGGTTTGCCAAGATTGGGATCCCATCGTTCCTTCACGCGTATTTTGACCTGTTTTCCGGTGTGATTCAGACCTATGTATTCGGTATGCTGACCATGGTATTCGTTGCGGACAGATATCCGGATTAAATGGAAAGCGAAGCATTTCAGATAAGTATTTAAAAGAGAATAATATGAAGAAAACAAGATATCAGAAGATTGTGATGAAGGACACTGATATCGCTCATTTAAGATAGGAGGATATATTATGACTCAGATTACAAACGAAGGTTTAGTGGCAGCGTGCTCATGTATCGGAGCAGGACTTGCGGTAATTGCAGGTATCGGACCCGGTGTCGGCCAGGGTATTGCAGCAGGTTACGGATGTTCTGCCGTTGGAAGAAATCCGGGAGCAAGAGGAGATATTACTTCCACCATGCTTCTGGGGCAGGCTGTTGCAGAGACAACCGGTCTCTATGGTCTGGTTATTGCGCTGATTCTGCTGTTTGCTAATCCTATGGTGGGAAGATTCTAAAAAGCGGATCCTTGTATATGAACAATGAAAGGAGGCCGGAGCGTGTTATTAGATGCACTGGCAAATGACCAGAGAATATTCGGTCTGGATGCACAGCTGCTCTTTCAGATGTGTTTTCAGATGCTCGCGGTATTTCTTCTCTTTCTGCTGGGGAGCTATCTGCTTATCGATCCCGTGAGGAAGATTCTGGAGAATCGGAAAAACAGAATCATGAAAGACTTACAGGACGCAAGGGACAGCAGAATAGAGGCGGAACGTTTTAAAGGAGAATATGATCAGAAACTAAAAGAGATCGATCAGGAGGCAGAGCACATCCTTAGTGCTTCCAGGAAAAAAGCTCTTGCCCGGGAAGAGAAGATCCTCGCAGATGCCCGCCATGAGGCGCAGCGGATCGTGGAGAATGCTCACCGGGAGGCTGAACATGAGAAGAGACGGGTGAAAGATGAAGTGAAGCAGGAGATCATTTCGGTCGCTTCCCTGATGTCGGAGAAAATTATCGGCGCTTCTGTCGATCAGGATACACAGAAGGTACTGTTTGAGCAGACTCTGGAAGAAATGGGTGATGAGACATGGCTAAACTAGTAAGCTCTACTTACGGGGATGCTTTGTTTGAGCTGGCAGTGGAGGAGAACTGTGTTGATGCTTTTTGGCAGGAGATCATCGGGGTAAAGAAAACACTCCGGATGAATGAAGATTTTATGCGGCTGCTGAATCATCCCGGGATCATCAAGGAAGAGAAGCTTGACCTTATCAGCAGGATCTTTTCCGGCCAGGTGTCGGAGGAGATCGTGGGATTCCTGCGTATCATTGTGACCAAGAATCATGAAAAGGAGATTCCCGGCATCCTGGATGCTTTTATCCACAGGGTCAGGGAATACAAGGGGATTGGAACCGTACATGTGACTTCCGCGGTGCCCCTTGATGACAGCCAGAAAAAGGAACTCACGGACAAACTGATCGCCACGACCCGCTATACTGCCTTTGATGTGGATTATCAGGTGGACCCCTCTTTGCTTGGAGGAATGGTCATCCGTATCGGGGAACGTATTGTGGACAGCAGCTTGAAGACACAGCTTCAAAATGTCAGAAGACAGTTAGTCAGTTTACAGTTATAGAAGAAGAACACAGCCACACAGTGGCTTAAGACCATAGAAAGAAGGTGTGACAGGTTCGATGAATTTGAGACCGGAAGAGATCAGTTCTGTGATCAAAGAACAGATTAAACAATATGCGGGGAAGCTTGAAACAGCGCAGGTGGCAACAGTCATCCAGGTTGCGGACGGTATTGCCCGTATTCACGGACTGGAAAAGGCAATGCAGGGAGAGCTGCTTGAATTTCCGGGTGAAGTCTATGGCATGGTCATGAACCTGGAAGAAGATCATATCGGTGCCGTCCTCCTGGGAGATCACAAGAGCATCGGCGAGGGTGATGTGGTCAGGACTACCGGCAGGGTGGTGGAGGTCCCTGTAGGGGACGCCATGACCGGACGTGTCGTGAATGCACTTGGACAGCCGATTGATGAGAAGGGGCCCATCGAGACACAGGCCTTCCGTCCTATCGAGAGAGTGGCTCACGGTGTTATTGAACGAAAAGCGGTAGATACTCCCGTACAGACAGGAATAAAGGCCATCGATTCCATGATCCCCATCGGCCGCGGCCAGCGTGAGCTGATCATCGGAGACCGTCAGACAGGTAAGACGGCGATTGCCATTGATACTATTATTAACCAGAAGGGTCAGAATATGCATTGCATCTATGTTGCCATCGGCCAGAAGGCATCTACCGTTGCCAACATAGTAAACACTCTGAATAAATTCGATGCCATGGCATATACTACCGTTGTTGCCGCTACGGCAAGTGAGCTGGCACCCATGCAGTATATCGCTCCCTATACGGGATGCGCCATCGGTGAAGAATGGATGGAGAGAGGGGAAGACGTGCTGGTGATCTACGATGATCTGAGCAAGCACGCCGTGGCTTATCGTACCCTGTCCCTGCTGCTCCGCCGTCCGCCCGGACGTGAAGCATATCCGGGAGATGTATTCTATCTTCACTCCAGACTGCTGGAAAGAGCATCCCGCCTGTCGGATGACCTTGGGGGAGGTTCCCTGACGGCCATTCCTATCATTGAGACCCAGGCAGGAGATGTATCTGCCTATATTCCGACCAATGTTATCTCCATCACAGACGGTCAGATCTATCTTGAGACAGAGGCCTTTAATGCCGGTTTCCGTCCGGCGATCAATGCGGGTCTTTCCGTATCCCGTGTCGGCGGTTCTGCTCAGATTAAGGCCATGAAGAAGATCGCGGGACCCATTCGTACCGAGCTGGCCCAGTACAGGGAGCTGGCAGCTTTTGCCCAGTTCGGCTCAGAACTGGATGCGGATACGAAGGAGCGTCTGGATCAGGGAGAACGAGTCAGGGAGATCCTGAAACAGCCTCAGTACAGGCCGCTTCCTGTTGAGAAACAGATCCTGACA
>CACXGS010000278.1 GCA_902767195.1 uncultured Lachnospiraceae bacterium
CAGAAAACAGGCCCTGCTCTATACGGACCATCTCATGGATTATCAGACGAGCTATGACATCCGTCATCCCCGGGGTGCAGTCGGCGGAGTAAGAGAGGACGGCAGCCTTGCGTTGAGTGTTATTTCACTAAATGACAGGAGCCGGAGTATTCTGGACGAGCAGTTTAGAGAGTCTGTGAAAGAGAAGGATCTTCAGAAAAAGACGGAACAGCAGAATAAAGATAATAATGCGGAAAGCAATAATACAGAAAGCAATAATACGGAAAGCACAGAGAATCAGAAGCAGAAGGAATTTGACAATAAATAGATGGACATATTAATGAATGAATCGTTCAGGAGGAAAAGCATGAGTCAGGTAAAGAGATATTATGTAGAAAAGAAACCGGATTACGCGGTGAGAGCCGGGGAGCTGGCGGATGAGATCCGGGCATACCTTTCCATTAACAAGCTGGAAAAAGTCAGAGTACTGGTACGGTACGATGTGGAAAATGTATCGGAAGAGACTCTGGCAAAAGCAGCGGGAACCGTTTTTTCAGAACCTCCCGTAGATTATCTTTACGAAGATGATTTCCCGAGAGAAGAGGGTGATCATGTTTTTTCGGTGGAGTTCCTTCCGGGCCAGTTTGACCAGAGAGCAGATTCGGCAGAACAGTGTCTGCAGCTCTTAAATGATCAGGAGAGCCCTGTCATCCGGTCTGCTGTTACTTATGTGCTGACCGGAGATATCAGCGAAGATGAATTTGCTGCCATCCGGGACTATTGCGTGAATCCGGTAGATTCCAGACTGACGGATGAAGAACTGCCCGAGACCCTTATCATGCAGTACGATGAACCGGAGGATGTGAAGATTTTCGGCAAGTTCCGTGAAATGGAGAAAGGAGCCCTCCGGGCCCTTTACAATTCTCTGGGTCTTGCCATGACATTTAAAGATTTCCAGCATATCCAGAACTATTATCAGAAAGAAGAGAAGAGAGATCCTACCATGACGGAGATCCGTGTTCTGGATACCTACTGGTCCGACCACTGCCGTCACACCACATTTTCCACCGAGCTGACGGAGATTTCCTTTGAAGAAGGTTATTATAAGCCCTTATTCTACAATACATACATGAGCTATCTCCATGATCGCCTGGATGTCTACGGAGACAGGAAGGATAAGTTTGTCTGTCTGATGGACCTGGCCCTGATGGGAATGAAGAAGCTCAAACTTACCGGCGATCTGGATAACATGGAAGAGAGTGACGAGATCAATGCCTGCAATATTGTTGTACCGGTAACTTTCCGGGACGGCAGGACACAGGACTGGCTGATCAGTTTTAAAAATGAGACCCATAACCATCCGACAGAGATTGAGCCCTTCGGTGGAGCAGCTACCTGTCTGGGAGGAGCCATCCGGGATCCCCTGTCCGGGAGAACCTACGTCTACCAGGCCATGCGTGTCACCGGCTGTGCGGATCCTACAAAACCTCTTTCCGAGACGATGACCGGCAAGCTGCCCCAGAGAAAGCTGACCACCGGTGCCGCCAGAGGATACAGTTCCTACGGAAATCAGATCGGCCTTGCCACCGGTCTGGTGGATGAGATCTATCATCCCGGCTATGTCGCTAAGAGGATGGAGATCGGTGCCGTAATCGGTGCCGCCCCTAAAAAGAATGTGGTCAGACTCAGCCCCAATCCCGGAGATATCATCATTCTGCTGGGAGGAAGAACCGGAAGAGACGGCTGCGGCGGTGCCACAGGATCTTCCAAAGCCCACACCACAGAATCCATCGACACCTGCGGTGCGGAAGTACAGAAGGGTAATGCGCCCACAGAGAGGAAGATTCAGCGCCTCTTCCGTCGGGAAGAAGTTGCCCGCCTGATTAAGAAATGTAATGATTTCGGTGCCGGCGGCGTGTCCGTTGCCATCGGAGAACTGGCAGACGGCCTCATGATCGATCTGGATAAGGTGCCGAAAAAATATGCCGGATTGGATGGCACAGAACTTGCCATATCCGAATCCCAGGAACGTATGGCGGTTCTGCTGGATCCGGCCAATGTGGACCGCTTCCTGGCCTATGCAGAGGAAGAGAATCTGGAAGCCGTCGCCGTAGCGGAAGTCACCGAAAAGAAGCGCCTGGTCATGACCTGGCGGGATAAAGTGATTGTTGATCTTTCCAGGGAATTTCTGGACACCAACGGGGCTCATCAGGAAACGACCGTTTGTGTCGAGCAGCCGGATGATAAGAATCCATATTATAAAACTGTCAGAGAGGGAGACGACCTTAAGGAACTCTGGAGTAATACACTTTCCGATCTCAATGTCTGTTCCAAAAAAGGACTGGTGGAAATGTTCGACAGTACGGTCGGCGCTTCCACGGTAACCATGCCCTTCGGAGGAACCAG
>CACXGS010000279.1 GCA_902767195.1 uncultured Lachnospiraceae bacterium
GCTAACACGGGCGTCCTTTCTGTCTCGACTGCCAGCGCCTATCTGGCATCCGGCCGTGGCAAAATCCTCAGGGACAAGGCAAAATACAAGGGCATTACCGTCGCTCTCGCAATGGAATGCCCCTGATTAATGATAGATTTATTCACTTATTATTTTCAGTACTTCGTCGAAAACCATCGGCCCGCCGAACAGATCCAGTGCCGAGCCGATGGTAACATCGACCCTGTTATTTCCCAGCTTTTTCAACTGCCTCAGGTCTTCATAGGACCCCACACCACCGGCATAAGTGACAGGGATCCCTTCCCATTTCCCGAGCATTGAAGCAAGGCCTGCCTCGATGCCGGCACTCTTTCCCTCCACATCCACAGCATGGATCAGATACTCATCACAATGGAATGAGAGGTCTGTAAGTACCTTCTCGTCAAGACCGACTCTGGTGAATTTCTGCCATCGGTCTGTGACAATATAGTAGTCCTTCCCCTTCTTTCTGCAGCTGAGATCCAGCACCAGATGGTCCTTACCAACTGCCCGTTTCATCTTTTCCAGGCGATCATAATGAATCTCTCCATCTTTAAATACATAGGAAGTCACAATGATATGAGAGGCGCCTGCCTCCATGAAACGATATGCGTTCTCCTCATTCATCCCGCCGCCGATCATCAGCCCATGGGGATAGGTCTGCAGCGCTTTCAGGGCATGGCTCACATCTTCCTCATAATACCTGCTGCCCGGTGGATTGAGCAGGATAATATGTCCCCCTGGCAGACCGGCATTTTTATAAAGCTCAGCATAATAGCCGCCGTCCTTATCCGACACATAATTATCCGTGGCAAAATCTCCCTGATCCATAAGAGAGCCTCCCACAATCTGTTTCACTTTTCCATTATGGATATCAATACAGGGACGAAACC
Source organism: uncultured Lachnospiraceae bacterium (assembly GCA_902767195.1). Next base: position 912 of record CACXGS010000279.1, read on the forward strand.
GCATGTTTATCTCCTCTCATTCCCTAAACATTTCAAAGGCGGATGGAATAGCATACTGATGAAGCACCTCTTCCCGTTCTACTGCCAGCCAGTTCATCTTCTCCAATAAATAAGGCGGAAATTCTCCGATTCGGATCCGATAGGCCTGCATCCGCCATTCTACATGGGAAAAGATATGTTTTCCCTTTTTGTAATATTCCAGTTCGTAGTCCCTGAATCCCCACCGGTCCAGCTGTTCTTCCAGTTTCTCCGGAGAAAAGGTTCCGCTCAGATTCGGGTATTCGTATAATCCTGCCAGGAGTCCCCTGCCCGCTCTTCTGTGTAGAATTCTCTTCTCACCGCATTCTATCAGAAGCACGGTAAGGTGTTCGATCCTGCGGGCTTTCTTTGCTTTTTTTACCGGGTAATCCGATTCCTTTTCCAGCTTATGGGCCAGGCAAAGGGCGCTCCAGGGACAATTCTCACACAGAGGTCTGCCGTTGGGCAGACAGATGGTAGCTCCAAGATCCATCAGTGCCTGATTAAAATCCCCCGGCCTCTCTTCCGGCATAATCCGGCAGATTGCTTCTCTGACATCTCTTTTCACGGCAGTTTTACTAATCTCTCCCGGATGACACAGTAGTCTTGAAAAAATACGCATCATATTACCGTCGATAGCCGGCTCCTTACGTCCGAAGGCAATTGACGCAATGGCTCCGGCAGTGTATTCTCCAATTCCGGGAAGCTTTTCCAGTTCTGTCCTTGTTGAGGGGAGCTGTCCCTGGTATTCTGTCATCACCAGGCCTGCCGCTTTTTTCAGATTGCGGGCCCTGCTGTAATATCCCAGCCCCTCCCAGAGTTTCATCAGTTCATCCTCCGGCACACGGGCCAGATCAGCAAGATCAGGCAGCCGGTCCATAAAACGATAATAGTAAGCCGCCACAGCCTCCACCCTGGTCTGCTGGAGCATGATTTCCGATACCCAGACATGATAGGGCGAAGGGTCCTCTCTCCAGGGCAGGTTCCTTTTATTGTAATCATACCAGTTCAGGAGAACTTCTCCCATTTCAGGGGGCAGTGTGTTGATATTCTTTGTGATTTCCGGGTCAATTCTCTCTTTTTTCATAATTTACGAAAGACTCCCTGTGATCATTTCAATTGGAATCTGATGAAAACAACGCCGTCCGTGTCATACGGACGGCGAGTTTCGAAAGATATAACAAAACTCCCGGGCAAGTAGGAGTTTGTCCTGCTGATAAAAAGCCTGCTAAAAGATCTCATATTCTTTTCCGTGGTGGTTCAGCCAGTTGCGACATTCCGCATATTCCGGCATAACCTGCTCCACTTCATTCCAGAATAATTTTGAATGGTTCATCTTCTTTAGATGTGTCAGTTCATGAACAACAATATATTCGATGACCTCAAGAGGAAGCATGGCAAGCTTCCAGTCAAACTTGAGATTTCTCTTACGATTGCAGCTGCCCCAGATGGTCGGCTGGTTCTTTACGTCAATATTCTGGGAAGAAAAAGCGGCATACCACAGACGTGGCTTGTCAGGCTTACCTGTTATCCGAAAGCTGTTATAGGAAAGACCCATTTTCTTTGAAAAATGATCCAGCTTCATAGCGGCAAGCTTTTCGGCACATTTTCGGTAATAACGAATGATGCAGTACCTGATAAAATCCTGATCATCATTATCCGTCCGGATAACAAGCTGATTCTCGCTCCTTCCGGTCCTGGTTCTCCCACGTTTAAGATAGATGTTGACATCTTCCCCTTCAGGCTGATACTTGATTCTCAAAACCAGGTTCATCTGTCCCAGGAAAGGAAGCACCAGACCACTCCTGTAATGAATTCTCCCGTCTTCCAGCTCCAGTGTGTCGGGAAGTGCCTGATGATTTCTTGTCATTCTCTGTTCGTAGGCCTTAAAAATGTCATCTTTACTGAGGTGGACATACTTCTTGATCATATCCTGGCTCATACCCACCGGCACCTTCATCTCTACAGACATATCATTTCTGATGGAGAAGTCCACGTAACGGCAGTTGACACTTTGGACATTCACCGTTAATTCTTTTTCACCCTGATGAATCTTAATCTGCGACATGATCCTGTCCTTTCACACACTTCTACAATTCTCGGCATAATAATAAAATATCATAAAATTGTTATAAGACTATTGGGAGAATGTTTTGTTCTTTTAAAGATACGATAAAAAAATATGAAATGTGCATAGATCATTGACTGTTCCCGCATACAGTCAGGGGGGCTGCACTTCGGATTGCGCACACGACAAAAAAGCCGCAGTGACTTTCCGTCACTGCGGCTTTGTATGACCGTATCTTATTCAACAGTATAAGGCATAAGGGAGATATGTCTTGCTCTCTTGATAGCAACAGTAAGAGCCCTCTGATGCTTTGCACAGCTTCCTGTGATTCGTCTCGGAAGGATCTTTCCTCTCTCGGAAACATATCTTCTTAACTTGTTAACATCCTTATAGTCAATAACTGCATTGCTGTCCGCACAGAAAATGCAAACTTTCTTTCTTCTGCGGCCGCCTCTTCTCCTCATGGGAGAATCACCGCGTTCTCTATTGTATGCCATGTGATATTACCTCCTAAATTACATAAATGGAAGAGAGTCTTCAACACCCTCAGGAATCGTCATGAACCCTTCATCTCCGGCGCCTGCTGCAACAGGAGCTGGCCGGGCGGAAGGAGCTGACTGTGGTGTACTGTCAGCGAAATCATTATCAAAAGTTGTCTCGTATCCACCGGCACTGTTATATCTATCAGCACTTGCCTTGCTCTCGGCAAATTCCTGTTCCTCGACGATAACATCTGTGGTGTATACCTTCACACCGTCCCGATTCGTATAACTTCCGGTCTCAATCCGTCCGGTAATCGCAATCTTGGTTCCCTGCTTCAGATATTTCTCAGCGAACTCGCCCTGACGTCCGAAAGCAACACAGCGGATAAAATCGGCCTGCTGCCCGTCGTCCCTTCGAAATCTGCGGTCAACTGCTAAAGTATACCGTGCGACACATGTAGCACGCTCACCCTGTGAATACCTGACATCCGGATTTCTGGTCAACCGTCCCATTAAAACAACTTTATTCATGGAATCCTCCTATTCGTTATGCCTCCTGCTTAACACATAAATATCTGATAACCGGCTCCATGATACGAATATTACGCTCAATCTGTGCCGGGCAATCAGTGGAAGCATCGAACTGAATGAAGTAGTAATATCCTTCACGCATTTTCTGGATCTCGTAAGCCAGCTTTTTCTTTCCCCACTCATCAATGTTGGTAATCTGGCCACCGAATCTCTCGATCAGAGCTTTCACTTTTTCTAATGCGTCTGCTCTGGCCTCGTCTTCAAGCTTTGCACTTAAAACCACTGCTAACTCATATTTACTCATGGTCATCTGCACCTCCTTCTGGTCTATTGGCTCTTCCGGCGATCGGAAGAACAAGGATTGATATGTCACAGTTTTCTATTCTATCACAGAGCTTTTCTAAAAACAAGCTACTTTTTTATATATCCTCTAAAATTCTTTTCAACCAGATTCCTGGACACCATTACCGTTCGCCCGCATCTTAAACACTTTAAACGAAAATCCATCCCTACTCTCTGTATCTCCCACTGATTCTCACCGCAAGGATGGGTTTTTTTCATCTTGATGATTTCTCCGACTTTAAAATCCAAGGGTCTTTTCTCCTTTTTTTATATCTAAGCAGACTTTCTGTCCAAATTCTGCCTGACTCCTTTCACTCTGACTACTATATAAAAAAGAATACCACAAAAAGCAGCAATCCCCAACAGATAATATAAAGTCATCCGGTCGATTCCTGAATCTTCCCCCTCTTTCTTTGAAGCCTGCGGGAAAATCATACACTTTTTCGAGAGGCCTGCCTGACTGGACGAAATCCTGTTCCCGGCTCTGTCAAAAGCAATGTAATCGATCTGCTGAGGCCATCTGGACGCTTTCAATTCGAGGTGATACAGATTCATAGAATCAAGATCTTCCGGTCTTACCTCAATAGTCTTTATAGTACTGTGAAAAATTCCCTTTCTAATGAATATTTCCATAGAATCAAACTTCTGGTTATCAACCACCGCAAAAGTCACCAGGTGGGATGATTCCCGATAAGTCTCCTTCTCCAGATTACTGATCCGAACTGCAGGCGGCGTCTTATCTACAGTAAACTCTACGGTGGAATCCTTCAAATCATTATCTGTTTTAACGGTCTCCCTTTTTTTACCGCTTTTTCGTCCTATGCCCACAGACTGAAGCTGAATATGATAAGTACCTTCGGACGCAAATATCTCTTTATTAATATAGTAATCATATTTTCTCCAGCCCGCATATTTGGGTTCTTTCCCGGCAGCAGTTACGACAGCGGTTGTTCTCCGATAATCGTCCCCCTCTTTCAGGGAAATCCTCTGGTCATTATTCTTAAGTATGCTGACTTTCGTCTTAACAGGGTTGACAGAATACTCCCTGATATGTATTTCCTGCTCTTTGTTAACAAATTGCTTTTTGCAGAGTGCCGCCGTTTCCATTCCCAGGCTGTACCGGGATCCATACCGGTTCACATAGAAGGAGACCGGCCCTTCTTTTACCGGGTTATCCGCCAGATCTTTCCCTGAAATGCTTATCGTATAGATCCCGTCCGTTTCCTCCTTATGACTGAAATCTTTCCAGCAGCAGGAATAGCCCCCACTGTCCATAGTCCGGCTGGCCGGATAATCATTCTCTTCCGCCGTAAGATCCGTTTTACGGCGGGTAAGCTGTATTTTAATGCTATTTGTATCCAGATTATCATCGGTTACATAAACAGATGGACAAACCTTTTCCGTACAGGTCTCCCCATCCCTGATATCGCTGATTCTGACTTTTGGAGGTGTTTTATCGATGATCAGAGTCTCTTTAGGAAGAAGCGTCCTATTCCCGGCATGGTCTTCACAGGTGAGACCAATCTCATAGGTTCCGTCCCTGTCCAGTCTGAGATGACAGGAATATTGCATATTGTCTCCCCTTCCTTCCTTTCTGATCGCGGGTTCCCGGACCTTTCCATTCTTCTCTCCCAGCTTCCCGGACAAAGTCCATACTGTTTTATCCGGTGCATAATTCCTGTCTTTGATCAGGAACCGAATGTCCTGGTTCGAATGATAATAATTTCCATTAACAGCATTGTCACGGTCATGAATCATGACAATCTCAGGAGGTGTCCGGTCAATGGTGAAGGTTTTGTCCCGGTCCCATTTTGTCTCGTTACCGGAATAATCGGAAGCGGTAAGACCCAGACGGAAATCATTGCCATCCTCCCGGAAAGCTACTCTACAGCTATACTCCTCCCCGTTTTTGCTCCAGGGAGATATTTCATATGCTTTCTGTCTTCCCCGGATCTCCCATAATACGCCAGACGCGTCGAAATTCCTGTCCCGGACCGTAACAGTAGCTGTTCTTTCTTTTTTATAGTATTTTTGTCCTATACTATCATAGTTATCATATGCGACATGAACGAAAGGAGGGGACTGATCTACTACAATCCGGTAATCCCTGTATTCGCGGACACTCTTATTTCCTGCATTGTCTGTCAGTTCTGCTTTCAGTGTTATTTCTCCTTCTGCTTCGGAGCTCTCCTCAGCACTCTCTCCTTCTTCATCCTTGAGCAGGCATTTCACTGTTTTTTGATATAAAATGTCTTCCCCCTCTGCCGGAATAATCCATTCTTTCTCCATAATAATCCGTTTTCCTTTGTATCCTGTCAGCTTTAAAGCCTGAATTCCGGACCAGGAATCCCTGTATTCTACCTCGATTACAGGCGCTTTCCTGTAATATCGGATTCTTTTCTCCTGATCCGTATAGTCGGCTTCGGGCAAAGATATCCGGATATCAGAAATCTTATTGTGAAGTTCCTCGCTCTCGCTGATGATTCCTTTGCACTCAATCTCTTTTCCCTTATTATCACAATAGTCAGCAGCCCGGACATACAATTTCCCTTTGAAGTTAGTCCAGGGGACTTTAATCTCCCCGGTCAGAGTTCCTGCTCCCTCTTCTTTCTGCCCTAGGCTGATTCTCTCTGTCTTTACGGATTCTTCCTTCTCTCCGGCCTCATAGCTTTTTCCTTTTAAACAGTAGCGAATCTCCTTCACTCCACTGACCCGGTCCCGGGCTTTTACTTCTGCTTTTAATGTTTTCCCGGAAAAGCAGGAAAAGGATAAATAGGGATAATACAAGGCAGGTTTTCTCTTATCTGAGTAATCCGAGAAAAAGATGATATCTCCTTCCCGATTGTCGGCTCCCGTATATACAATCTCCGGCGGAGTGCTGTCATATGTGAAACAGATCTCAGAGGACTTCCCCCTATTTCCGGAATGATCCTCCGCATTTACTGTGATCGTATGTATTCCCTCTTCCTCCGGCTGGAATTCTGTTCGATAAATAAACCTCCCTTCTTTTTTCTCCCGATTCCATCCATAAGGACCGGGTATCTCTTCGACATCTTGATTAAGCTCTTTATCGGCATACCGGACCCTGTCTTTTATTCTGACAAGATCGGGGTCAAAAAACTCCTCCTTCACTTCAATCTGAATCGTTGGCGGATGATTATAGCGATTCTCTTTCTGGGGATTGGAAAAACCAACAGAGCACTCCGGGGCTGTATGATCTACACAAATCAAAGGACTGTGATAGCCATCCTCTTCCAGGCAGGTTTGGGTGTCTTTATGGCTTTCTGCTGTAAAAGGCCGTCCCAGCACATCTTTTCCGGAAAATTCTATCCTGTAATTTCCCTCCCGGACAAAAGAAATGCCGGCAAGATAAACCCCTTCCTCAATCTCCTTCCATGCTGTCAGATCATAATCTTCCATACCGGCCTCTGCCAGTTTCCCATCCTCTCTGAAAACACTGATACAAGAGGCATTCACATCAAAGTGATCCCCCCGGATCAATAATTCTACCTCCGATTCTTCTTTATCCATGATCAGAATGCAGTCTTTGGAAGGAATGCCTCCGGGTTCTGAAAACACCGTCTCCCCTGGAGAATCATCCGAAGGCAGGGATTGCAAAATACTACTGATCCGGTTATAGGACACTTCCATTTCCGGAGGAGTATTATCAATGACAAATTCCTCGCTATCCCCTTCACTGATTCCGGTGAGACAGTTTCCCGCCTGGTCTTCACAGTAACATGTCAGCCTCCATCTGCCATTCTCTCTGATTGTCACGGTGATTGTATAGATATCCTCCTCCTTCCGGCAGACAAATCCGGGAAGTGTGATTCCCCCCAGTTCGTCTGCCAATTCACTCCCGGCAACCGCTGCCTCTGCAGTGTCATCAAGTGGAATCAGACGGATCACCATGGTTTCCGAATCAAGATTATTGTCACATATCCTAAGGCTTGCTTCGACACCTTCCTCATAGCATATGACATCATCCAGATGTGCCTGTCCTTTTAGCGGTTTAATCCGAAACCCTTCCACGACATACGGTGAAGGATCCTCCCCTTGGGAAAATGCATATGAATCCCCCACGAATACCGAAGACATAATCGTTACTGCTCCCGTAATTCCGAGACACAATAACTTTTCCGGAGAATACCTGTAAAAATTATTGTGTTTATGAATCTTTTTTCTGAATCGGCGTCTCTTCTCCCCGGAAAGGTGATCGATACACCGGAATATCCGGACATGTATCACATAAATCAACCATATAAGAAGCATAATCAAAGAAATAAGGAAACAGATTCTCCCTGCCTGCTGACATATGTGAATATGCTGCAATATACGGTTTTCATATCCTGACAACAAAAACTAACCTCCTTTTAGAGAGTCCCGGTTCTCCAGCAAAAGCACTTTCCTTTCTGCATCCTCCAGAAACTCCTGCAACTCCCGAACCTCTTCTACTGTTTTTCTCTCCTTAAATATATCCATTCTCGACTTCTCCTCTTTACTATGTTCCTTTTTTTCTGCCTTTTCTCTTCTTGTTCCCTCTTCTTTTCTGTCCTTCGCGTAAATCCTGCCGATCTCTTTTTGCAAATCCTCCGTACTTATTCCATTTTGGACAAACCGTTCTCCGTATTGAACCAGTTCAATTGCCACTTCTTTTGATATCAGGTAGCCTGTTTCAATCTCCTCATCTGAATCATCTTCCCTTATCTTTACCCGGTTTAAAAGACACAAAGCATTATAGAAATCCTTATACCACTTACCGTAGTTTCCTCGTTCTCCTTCAACCTCAGAGTCCGGAAGCCTCTTGTAATACCAGCAGATTCTCCGATAAAGAGCGGCCCTTTTTTTCTTTTTCCCACTGAAATTACGATCCTCCAGATTCTGCGTCTCCTCAAACCAGGTTAGGGCTATTTCCTTTCCGGCTTTCCCTCTTATATGATAAAAACAGGCTATACCAAATGCATAACAAAAATCTCCATAACCTGCCGTATCTTCCTTTTTCAGAATCTCCAGACATGGCCCCTTTCCCGTTACCCGGTTCACAAGGCTGATCACACCCGCTGCATCCCCCGATGAGAATCCGGCTCTGTCTACATACTGATCCAGAATACTCCTGTAAATGTAACGAGACCCGGGGTCCGTATCCAATGCTTTCTCGAAATTAATATATTTTTCCTTATCGTCGATGTCCGATCGGGCATTCTGCAGATAAAAAGCAACCAGTTTGGAACGATTTTTCTCCTCCTGCAGGCCAAAGCAGAAAAAAAGAATCATAAACAGGAAGGACATCCCCAGTACACAACCGGCGATGACAATTTTCCTCCATTCCTCTCTGCGAAATTCAAGAGAATTCTCATTTAAATGTATCAGTGTATTTTTTAATTCTTCACAATCCGCATATCTCTCTCTGGGGTCCGGCTCTGTGCATCTGCTGATAATCGCTTCAATCCCCTGAGAAAGGCAGGGTCTGATCCTTCTTACCGGCAGAATGCGATAAGGAGGATCCGAGAGTGTTCTCCCGGTAAGCAGTTGATAAAGTGTCACTCCCAGACCATAAATATCTGTCCGCGCATCCGTCTGTCCCCTCCCGTTATACTGTTCAGGAGCAGCATATCCCCTGGTACCCAGACACACTGTATCCCCATTATCTTCCGGAAGGTATTCTCTGGCTGTTCCGAAATCAATCAGTACCGGAGTCCCGTCATCCCGGATCATAATATTGGAAGGTTTCATATCTCGGTAGATGACCGGTGGTTTCTGATTATGCAGGTATCCCAAAAGGTCGGTAAGCTGTATCCCCCATGTTACGACTTTCTCCTCATCAAAGAACATTCTCTCATCAAGAAGATCCTGAAGATTACGTCCGGGTATATAATCCATGATAAGAATCATCGATTGTCCCTCGCTGATGATATCAACAATCTGAGGGAGATTTGGATGGTCCAGTTTCTTCAGCATTTCCGCTTCTGTCATACTGATGTTTCGAAGCAGCTGCGCATTCTCACAGTCTGTTCGACAGATTTCTTTGATGGCCCGTTTTTTCCCCAGGCGATTATCGATGGCCAGAAACACCGTACTCATTCCACCTCTGCCGATTACTGATTGAATCTCGTATCGTCCTTCCAGGATATGCCCGCATCTCAACATACTAGGGTTATTCATATCCGGCCTCTTATTGACCGCTCTAGAGCAAAAGCAGCGTCATTCCGTTAGTCACCCCGTTTTCAAGCAGGGAGCCCTCCGGATTCAGGTCAGTCTCTCTTTCTTTACAAAAGAGCCAGGGTGTTTCTGTAAAGAAAAGATTCCGGATATCCTCTGCCTTCTCAACACAAATCTGCATCTGCCTGATCAGAACAGACACACTCATGGTTTCATCACAGCAAAACTCATATGTCTCATCGACATCCGGCACAACAACATCCACATGTATCATCTTCAATCATCTCCATTGCTGCAAGGAGGGATGACAATACTGTTCATACCGCCATCTCCATAAAAAAATCGGGCATGATTCTCCGGCAAAACCTGCATTTTCTCCATATACTCCATCCGACGTCCATCAAAGATCCCTGCCTCAATAAGGCTCCCCTCTGCCTGCAGACCGGTCCGCCATGAGACATATTTTTTAAAGGCGGGGCAGGCAGCCAGTGAAGAGAGATCCTCCATCGGGCATACACTCAGGAAAAGCAAGCCGAGTCTTTGTCCCTTTTCCCAGATATTTTCAAAGAATCCTGCCATTTTATGCTCTCCCTGATAGATCATATCTACGAATGATTTCATATCCTGAATCACAACACAATATCGCCTGTCTTTTTCCGGCGAATAATCCCCTGCTGCCCGTTTCTCAATAACCGCCGATAATTTCTCAAAATACAAATAGACGTCTTCTTCTGTAGTAATGATGCGCCAACTGTCCTCGTCACTTTCTTCTGCAAATCTGTCACCGGTTATCAGGACGACCTCTCTTTCCGGAATGGTATACAGAGATTCTCTGATAAAATAACCAAGAGAAGTCCGCAGACTTCCTCTGCTTATAATTATGAGTACACAGAAAAGGTCATCCACATTAACCCAATGCAGCCGGGCATCCTCTTCCTGATA
>CACXGS010000280.1 GCA_902767195.1 uncultured Lachnospiraceae bacterium
GCCGGGTATATCCGTTTGTTTGACATCAAGATTGTGGACAGGAACGATCACAATGTAAAGTATCAGCCGGCAGAGGGTTCCGTCATTGATGTCCGGATTGAACTGGCGGACGCCTTGAGCGGTAAGGATCTGAACGTCGTGCATTTCGCAGAGGATGAGACTGCGGCTGCTGACGGGCCTGAATGGCTGGCAAGTACTACGGAAGGGGATACGGTCAGTTTTCAGACGGACAGTTTTTCCGTATATGCAATCGCAACAGTAGATCCCGGGGAATTGGGCGGGAAAACGTATGGCATAATCAATACGGTAGGCGGAACCAAGCCTGCCGGCACTGCCATGATGACTACGGCACAAAGCAGCAACACGAAGCTTCAGGGCAAAAGCACGACCGTTCGTGTGAATACGGTCAACCGCACGGATTATGTCTATGTGGCAAACAACAGCAACATTACCATGTGGACGTTTCTTGAGGCCGCGAATGGAAAGTACTATATTACAGCGAAGGTAGGCAATGCTTCAAAATATCTGAAACTCAGTTCCAGCGGGTTGTCTCTGGTGGACAATCCCGACGAAGACTGTGTTTTCACGGTGACACCGGGAACAGGCACAAACGCCGGCAAGTACAAATTCAGCACGGGAAATGGCGTGCTCAGACTGAACGGAAGCAGTTTTGAACGTGCAGCTGCTAACTATAACAGCGCAAACGCATGGATGAATTTTGCAGAGCTGTCAGACCTGAATGAAGATGACTTTGTGACCTACACAGCCCAAAAAGTCAGCATTTCGGAAGCGGCCGAGGAAGTCAATAACGGGGATCTGGTTATTGTCTATACCCGCATCTGGAATGGAACAACCCATCAATATGATTACTATGCGGTGGACTATGACGGGAAACTGGTCAAGGCATATGAGTCGGGCGATACGATTTCCTGGGTGGGCAGTCAGGTCAATACCATGCTCTGGAATTTTGAGGAGCATTATTACGAAGGTACCGGTACGCCGAACGGCTATTATGATCTGAAAAATTCGTATTCCGGAAAGTATGTTGCACCGAAAACTTCGAACGGAAGTGAGACCTTCCTTTCTGACAGTGCTGTCGGTATCAATCTGACCGGGCGCGAAAATGGGAATTATTACACAACGATCCTTTCCTGGGACGACTATTATTATGCTTCCCTGAAAGTAGATGAGGAGAATGTCGGGCTGTTATCTTCCACGATGTCACAGGCGAGCGATTTCTATTTTGCAAAGATGTCGACGGATATGGCGACTATGCCAGTCACTACGGTTTCCACCGTGGATCACACTCCGTATGGCATTACACTGAAAATGCAGAATTTTGGGAATACGGGTAATCTTTCAAACGGCCGATGCCCGGAGATGGACGGTGTTCTGGGAAACACAGCCTATAATCAGTGGAATGGAACGAAGAATCTGGTGGGACAGTATATCCCGGAGGGATCGGATTATCCCGTAGCAACAACGTCCAATAAGTCACTGGGGACTCTTTTCAACAACCCAATGGAAGTGAATCATCAGTTCCTGACGACCACGTATCAAGAAACAGGGTATTTTGAATATGACTCTACGCGGAATTTTGCTCATCTGATTACAAGTGAGGATGATCCCTGGTTTGGACTGGAGTCCCCGGACGGCGGAACGTATGGCGTGGGTGACTTTGTGATCTATGGCCAGCTGGGAACATCCGCCGAGGCAAATAAGGATACACTGAGACATGGGCAGTTTTTCCCTTACAACGACATCATTTCCGGTTTCCAGACAGACGAAGCGGGGAATGTAATTCTTGATGAGGACGGAAATCCGATCCCCATCACGATAAAGGTTTCGACGCAGTATGCCAATACAATGGATATCCATGCGGATCCACTGTCCTCACTGGATCCTGCTTACGGCGAAAAACTTTATGAAATCAGATTTGATAAAAGTACTCACAGAATACCATATGTGGATCATTTCTTCGGCATGGAGATGACTGCCAGCTTTATGCAGAACGCAGAAGGTGTCGATGACTGGGGGCACGATCTGATCTTTGAGTTTTCCGGTGACGATGACTTCTGGCTGTATGTGGACGATGTTCTGGTCCTGGATCTGGGCGGCATCCACTCCGCCCTGGACGGCAGCGTCAACTTCAGGACAGGCAGGATTGTAGAGAACAAGAAGGAATACTGGCTCAAGGACCGCTTTGAGGCTGCTTACAGGGCGCAGCATGCCGGTGAAGCAGATCTGGAAGAAAATCTTCGCAACTGGCTGAAAGGAATCTTTAAGGTAGAGACAACCATTGTAGACGGACAGGAACAGGAAGTGATCACAAACGTTTTCAAGGACTACTCCAGTCATACCATGCGGATGTTCTA
>CACXGS010000281.1 GCA_902767195.1 uncultured Lachnospiraceae bacterium
ATGGGAGGATTCCCGAGTGGCCAAAGGGGGCAGACTGTAAATCTGTTGCTAATCGCTTCGATGGTTCGAATCCATCTCCTCCCACCAATGCGAAAAAGTTCTGAAATCGAAAGATTTTGGAACTTTTTTGTTTGTTTACATAATCTTATGCATTGCTGGAGCTTCCTTCTTGATTTGTCCCTGCGGCCTCGCTGTCCCCAGGGATTTCCGTCGGAAAATCCCTTTCAGAACACGATTCAGAACACAATTCAGAAAACAGCGTGTCGTGGAGAATTTGTCCCATGGTCTCCGACGTCTGCACCCTCTCTGATTCGAACAGATGGCCGTAAATGTTCATCGTCACGGCAATATTCGAATGACCGAGAAAGCTCTGCACCTGCTTCGGCCTGGCCTGCTGCAGCAGCAAAGACGCAGCGGTATGCCGCAGATCATGAAACCGGATTTGTTCCAAGCCTGCTTTTGCCTGGATCTTGTGCAGGGTCTTGGTCAGATAATCGCCATGGACGACAGAACCGTCCGGCCAGCAGCATACCTTCTCTGCCCTGCCTGTCAGTCGGATTTGACTTTCCCGCAGTTCTCTCAGATAATCCACAGTACCGGGAACCAGGGTGATAAACCTGTAGCTGCTCTTTGTCTTCGTGGTCTCTTCTTCGATTCTCAGAGATCCGTTCTGAACAACCGTGTTTCTTACAGCCAGCACATTCCCTGCAAAGTCAATATCGATCCATCTCAGGCCGAGAACTTCACTTTGTCTCAGACCATAGCACGTTGCAAGTATGACTGCGGATAGCATCGGTTCTCCGACTTCTCTCGCATACGACAGCAGTATTGAAAGCTGCTCCGGCGTATATGCCTTGCCCTCGAATCTCTTTGCACTGGGGAACCGAATATCATCGGAAAAATCTGTTTCGATGATCCCGTTGCGCTTGGCATCCCTTACTGCGCCATGCACCACAACATGGATGCGCTTGACCGAATTGACCGTAAGCGTTTCCAACAGGTCCTTATAAAAGTAGTCCAGATCCCGCGGCCTCATACTGCGGATTTTCTTATCGCCCAGTTTGGGGAGGATATGTACATCTGCATATCCGCGGTACGCCTTAGCCGTCGTTCCCTTCAGCTTTGCAGATTGCCTTTCCAGCCAATCCTCGACAACTTCCCGGAACGTCGGATCATCGTAAACCGGTTCGCTGTTGGCCTCTTTCTCCCATTGCGCGACGATGTCCCGCATCATCCGCTCTGCCTGTCTCTTTGTCCTGTCCTTCACCTTCAGCCCGGTCGACTTTGACTTCAACAAATACTTCTCCGTTACTGGATTGAATACCCGGCCACGTACGACCCAGGTTCCCCGGTCATCCTGTAAACTGGCTGATACTCTTTTTTCGGCTTCCATCATTTGCCTCCTTTCAAATGGCAAGCCGAATCACCGGTACCATTATACCACATCGTAAACTCCATATCTATTGTTATAAGACATCCCTCCAATTGATAATTGTCGTTCCGTTAATACGATCTTTTCAAAAAAATATGTTGACAACCTGCATCAACATAATATCCACCCCTTCCAGTTCATTAACACGCTCGTCCAGCATTTCCAGATAAAGCCCTGACCCGGCCGCTAAGTAAACGGTGAGTCACCCTATATAAGACCAGGTATAGTAAGTACCCAAATTAGTAATTCTTTCTCTTTAAAGAAACCACCTATTTTTTTCAGCCGCAGAGCCAGTTTTTCAAAATTCTACAACCTTTGGGGTTGTAAATCACTTTTAATCCATCGGCTTCAGCTGCGCTGTCGGCTACGGCTGACCACTGCCAGACATTATATATGACTGCTGGTCAGCTATCGTAGAAAGCGTAAGGCGTCCAGTGTAGTGAGCGCAGTCTATATCCTTCTCTATTGGACGCAAGACTCTGCGAAACCGACAGAGTGGAACCGCTCTCTACGACAGCTGAGCGGTATCTATATACTCTGCTTGAGGAGCGGTTTGACCGGCAGCTCACCGCTGAACGCAAGCACTGCGCGGGCCGTCAGACAGCAGTACACCTGCCTTACGTCAGACCCGTCGCCCCACACCCATCACGGGCCGTATAGGCTTCCCGCTCTGAACGAAATCCGCTCACTGAACATCTATAGTGTACACAGTTTCGGGAGCATTGTCTTTATCCCAATCTGTATCACATTCTATATTTATAGTCTTAATCCCCGGGTAATTTGGAGGTATCGGACCACTCCATGCCTTATGGGGTACAGCGGCAGCTTTCGGATCTATAATGTATATATTGTTTCTCCCCTTTTCGGTAGGGGTACCCTCTCCCTGTCGGTGGGAGTATCTATCAACATCAGGATCTTCCTCTATAGATACATTACATGGCAAAGAATAGAAGTCATATGTATGTTTATGATTGAAAACTAGATAACCCTTGTCTATTAAAACATGAGCCGCTCTCTGCCATCGATCAATACTTCCACCATATTGTTTTACTAATGCAGCAGGACTGAATAACAATTGGAATCCATCACGATTAATGCATAGGATTGTAAACAACTTGAACGGAGTTCCATTTCGTGGATCATCAAGTAATTGACTTGCAGTCATAAGTTCTTCCACAGTTATGACTCCGTAATTTTTCCGCTGTCTCCTGCCACTGGACGAATGTATTATTATTTCCCACTGATTTTTATATCGTTGCAATATATAAGTCACCCCTTATAATTTACGTTTATAATTATATAACACCTGTTTTGCCACAACTACACAGTTCTATAATCTTACGGTCCACTTCTCACGGTATCTCCTCCTCTCGATATTGATACTCTGCCAGGAAATAAAAAAAGCCCCCGGAAACAAAAAAGGCGCAACAAAAAGACGCACACACAAAATCTGCGTTAAAGCGTCTTCAATTGTCGCGCCCGCACCCGGCAGGCTATTTATATGTTCGCTCAGTATAATGGTTCAGTATGAAAGCCCGGTAAAGCTCGTGACAAATGATGTTATAGAAATGGCTCTCAGAAATAGGCGAACATATTTCCTATATAACATGATACTACATTATCTTCCAGTTGTCAAGCCCTGATTTAAAAAATTTTTTACAAATTTTGAATCTGCATCTATAGTTCAACCAATACCCCCTCTCCACAGGACTTAAGCTCTTCTGCCTGGATGATTTTGTCCATCCCGATTGTAGTTCCCCTGCGAATTTGGCATCCATATTATCTTTCCAGCTCAGATTCAGATTTCATTCTCGTCCTGACCCTCGGCAAGGCAAGCAGTTCCCTCACTCTTACCTGGATCTGATCTTCGATTGCCGTCAACCGCTTTTCCGGCAGATTCAGCGTCGGGTGTCGTTTGAATGTAAAATCCACCAGCTTACGCAGATTGCGCCGCTGCCTGTCGCCCATGATCTCCTTACAGATGGTGTCATAGGAAACGCCGTATGGATTCGTTCGTGTCTTTGCGTATTCCCCGATGTTATTGAAGTACTCCGGCATTGCCTCGCTGAACAGCGATCGTCCGTTATCAAAGATCGGCGCTGCGGCAATGATCTTTCCGGTATGATTATCACGCATCACACCGAAG
>CACXGS010000282.1 GCA_902767195.1 uncultured Lachnospiraceae bacterium
GACATCGTCCTGCTCCGGTTTTCCTGAAAAATAGTATAGCATACTTTTCGAAAAAGTAAAGTGTTTCAAGGGCAATTCTTACTTGCCCCGATTGACTTTTATCACAAATTATCTATACTTGCCAACAGACTGTATCATAGTACATTTTTCTTTATATTTCAAGGCTTTCGGCACATCTTTATCCACTGAGCATCCACTGAGCATTATCTGAGCACTTTTTCTATCATCCGTATTATGTGGCGTAAAATTGGCGTAAATTCGGCGTACAGAATTCAGCACTAAAAAGCCCGACGCTCATCACGCCAGGTAATGTGTTTGATTTTATGACTGTTTGCTTCTGCCTCGCTTCGGTGTCCGCCGACCTTCACTAATTCCAGTGAGATAACCTTTCTGGCATCCGAGTGCCAACGCCGCATAATATGTCGCCTCCATCAGAAAAACTCATCACCGTTACCAATGTCATACAGTGCTTGCATATCATCGGTACAGAACTGCAGACTGCGATGCTGTTCAGTGATCTCCTTACCTAATTTGATTAACTCTTTAATGTTCTTAGCCATTGTTTTTGTCTCCTTTCCAGCTTGAAAATATTGGCCATCAGAGGTATATTATCTGTGGCCCTTTGTTGTAGTGCTTGGCTCCGGGATTGATTGTTTTCCGGAACCGCTATTATAATGATCGGACCTCAGATGATGCTGATCCGGTTCATTTCCTCTGCCTTCGTATTCGGAAGAACGTGAGCATAAAGGTCCATCGTCATTTTCAGGCTGCTGTGGCCCAGGATCGTCTTCAGCGTTTGAGGAGATCCACCGGCTTCAATGTACCTGGTTGCGAATGTGTCTCGAAGCGCATGGACCGAAAAATGCTCTATTTCAAATCCGTTTGCTTCCATCTTTTTAATTGCCTTAACAATTGCACAGTATATTGCACCGCACTGAATCATATGACCATACACGCTGCAGAATATCGGCTTCTCAGGAAGGATGCCTTGCAGACCATACAGATCAATCATTTTCTGTCTCTGGCGTTTCAGAACATCTTTGATCGCCTTATTTATGGGAATCTCTCTTCTGCCTGCTGCACTTTTCGGACTGTCTGAAATAATACGTTTAGAGTTTTTTCCATACGTTTGAGTTTTTGTGATCCGGATCACGCCAGCAGTCTGATCAATGTCGGCCCAGGTGAGTGCTGCACATTCCCCATACCGCATTCCAGTCAGCAGAATCAGCTCCAGAAATTCACGATAGTATTCACCATCAAGCGCATTCAGGAAGGCCCGCTGCTCTTCTCTGGTCAAAGCTCTGTGAATTGTCTCGGAAGCTGGTTTTTTTCCTGCTTCCTTGATCTTCGGAATTCTGGCAGCCGGATTCTTGTCAATGATCTCATCATTCACAGCACCATTGAGAATACCATTGATCAGCATCAAGCAGTAATTTGCCATATATATGCTTGTGCTGGCTTGAATCTTCTTTGTCATATCCATCACTTCGCGCCGCTCTATGTCCACCACTTTACGTTTGCCGAGAATGTCCTTGATGTGGTTTGTATAGTCCATTGTATATCGCTGCACCGTCGAAGGTTTCGCGGATCTGGACTTCTGCTCCAGCCATTCTTTGAAATACTCATCAAGAGTGACTTTCGTGTTTTTCTTGTAGCTGTGCGCTTCGATCTCCTGACGTTTTGCCAGTTCCTTCTGCTGCAGCTCCTTGACGGTATGAGCATAAACTGAATAGCGCTTGCCGTCGACAGTGAACCGCTTTTCTAATGATCCATCCTTCCGGCGTGTCACGCCCTGAGGTAACTTTGGCATATTGTTGTCTCCTCCTCTCGGTGTTCTGTTTATATAGTTCAACCGACTGTTATTATAATCTATTCACGCCGTTATATCAATATGGCAAGATGCACATATTCACGCCGTTACATCTGTATAGCTTTCATAATGTAACAGAATCTCTTTTCATGGTATAATGATCTGGTTTAGAAATCAAAGGGGGGATAGATTTATGCC
>CACXGS010000283.1 GCA_902767195.1 uncultured Lachnospiraceae bacterium
ATCTCGGTTTATAAACCGGAACTAAAGTGGGTGAACATCGACAGCCTTGCGCCGAATATGCTTATGAGAAAGCATCTCCTGTCTCTGAACTACGACCTTGTAAAGCCGGAGTATAGCTTCGGAGATTCCCGATTCGACTTCTACATGGAAAGAGGCGGTGAAAAATACCTCACAGAAGTAAAAGGGTGCACTCTGGCGGCAGATCCGGAGCAGAGAATCGGATTGTTCCCGGATGCCCCGACAGAGCGCGGAGTAAAACACCTGGAGGAATTGGCGGCTGCAGCAGGAAAAGGCTATCATTGCCAGATTGCCTTCGTGATTCAGATGAATGGAATCCGAAGAGTTCTTCCGAACGATGAGACCCATCCGGAGTTCGGAGAGGCTCTGTCCCATGCCGCAAAAGCCGGGGTACAGGTAGTCTGTTACAGCTGTCAGGTGGAGGCGGACAGCATCGGGATAATCGCCCATGCTGAAGACACCGCCAGGTATATCAGTCGATAAGATATCTATTTAATAACTTGGGTAGAGTCCATCCCAGACAATCCGTCTGTAGTTCTCACGGTCAGTATCACCCTCCGTGGAGATGCAGAGGATACGGGAATCGCGACACAGCCCAAGTTTATTTTTTAGATCCTTAAGCTTCGGGTTTCGAAGGACTTCTGCTGCCAAACCAAAGGTTGATGCGCCGCTCTCCCCGGAAATGATCCTCGGGTCGTCTCCACATGGGTTACCGAGAATCCGCATACCTTCGGCAGCAATATAATCCGGCATGGAAATGAAATGGTCGGTATATCCTGACAGGATATCCCAGGCAATCGGGCTGGGTTCTCCACAGCAGAGTCCGGCCATGATTGAATTCATATCTCCTTTGACGAAATGGAGACTTCCGTCATTGGCTTTGGCTGTCTGGTAGAAACAGTCTGCCTGATCCGGCTCCACAATAGTAATGACCGGCCTGTCCTCCTGGCCGTAAAGAGAAGCATAATATCCGCAAATGGCAGCCGCCATAGAACCAACACCTGCCTGAAGAAATACATGGGTCGGCTTTTCGCCCTTTAACTGCTCTGTTGCTTCTACAGCCATGGTTGTGTACCCCTCCATGATCCATCCGGGAATCTCTTCGTAACCATCCCAGGAGGTATCCTGGACCAAAACCCAGCCATTTTTATCCGCATCTTCTTTTGCCAGTCTTACCGTATCATCATAGTTTAATTCCTTAATTGAGGCATTCGCTCCTAATGCCTGAATGTTCTTAAGACGCTCACTGGCGCTTCCCTTTGGCATATAAACAACACTTTTCTGATTCAGTCTGTTCGCTGTCCAGGCAACGCCACGCCCGTGGTTCCCGTCTGTCGCTGTCACAAAGGTGATTTGCCCGATTCTTTTCTTCACCTCCGGGCTGACCAGTTTCTCATAAGACAGATCCCTGATGTTCATACCAAGCTCTCTGGCAATATACTTACCGATGGCATAGCTTCCGCCGAGAGCTTTAAATGCATTGAGGCCAAAACGATAGCTCTCATCCTTAACGTGGATGGAAGCAACTCTCAGCTCCTTAGCAAGGTCTTTTAGATCTGCCATAGGAGTTTCTCTGTATTCCGGAAAAGTCCTGTGGAAGTTTCTTACCGTATTCGCCCTGTCCGGTCCGAAACGATCCACATTACAAAGTTCTACCCCATCTCGACTTGTGAAATGTATGGCTTTAATTCTGTTTTCTTTCATACCAAATCATCCTTTCTGATACAATTATACCAGACAAAATAAAAAACCCAAAGAAGCTCTTTGGGGTCACCTCAGAATGAGGGGCAGGGGAGTTGATGTGTCGTAGACACTTTTTTGATGTGAAATCACAGAATCTATGTTAATATTATATTAAGATCCAGGCGGCAAATCCGTAACTATCAGGGACACATTAACTAATAATCCTTTGAAGGAGGGATAAGAAAATGAACAGAAAGTTATTAATACCGATCATCGCAGTGTTAACGGTGATTTGTTCCATCGGGGTCTATGCCGAGTGCAATCATCTCTGGGATGACTGGGGCGTCACAAAATACGACCAGGACAGTCACATGCATGAGAAATACTGCTCAGAGTGTTCTGAAGGAAACAATGGACTTGAGCCTCACAACTGGGTTTACTGTGAGGACTTGGATGAAGACTATAACGCCTCTCAGCATAAGTCTTATTATGAGTGTAAAGACTGCTATGAAACAAAAAGCATTTTAAAGAATCACAACTGGATGAAGACAAGCAATGCCACCTATTCTTCGAAGGATGGCACTTACCATAAGGCGAACACAGAATACATCTGCAATGGATGTTACCGGTCAAAAAACATGAGCACGGTAGAAAAACACAGTCTGGGCTTCCGGAAACTTGGCAAAAAGGAAGTATACTATGGCTGTAATCTGTGCGGTTACAAATACGGCAATAAGATTCTCAGGGATAAATCTTTCAGCAAAAAGATTAAGGAAAAGAAAAAGAATATCATAAAGGTCTCCATTCTTCACAAAGACGGAATCCGTAAAATTAAAGCGACCGCCGGCAAAAAACTGGTTACTGTAAAGAAGAAAGGCGCAAACAAATTTATCATCAAGGGTAAAAAGAAAGGGAAGGCAAAGATTAAGATCACTCTGAAATCCGGTGTCGTCTATACTTACGTTTTCAAGATAAAATAAGGGAGAGGAGATAGAAATATGCGCAGCTTAATCAAAGGCTTTTCAATAGGAATCATGGCAGCGGCACTGCTGCTGCTGGTACATCTGCCGGTTCAGACTGAACAAGTGGAACCTTCCATCCGGGAAGATACAGTGGAACCTTCCCACAGGAAGGATAATACGGATTTTGTGAATATCAGTGTCATGCTTCGGGAAAAAGGGTCTGTCACCTTAAAAGAAGGCGAGACCTATTTTCTGACAGATTATATCAGATTAAACAGTCACAACAGCATCGATGCCACAGGGGCAAAGATTATTGTGCCTGTGGATCGTGGAGTCATAAGAAATGACCCCGCCAATTATAAGACAGACTACAGTTCTATGACGG
>CACXGS010000284.1 GCA_902767195.1 uncultured Lachnospiraceae bacterium
ACTCCCCGGTTCTCTCTCAGAGCAGCATACTGGGCAATATTAAGAACGAATGCAGTCTTACCCATGGCAGGTCTTGCAGCCACCAGAATCAGCTCTGCCGGATGGAATCCTGCCAGCTTACGGTCGAGTTCAGTGAAGCCGGAGGCAATTCCTGTAACATGTCCCTGCATTTTGGAAGCTGCTTCGATAGCATCCATGGCGGCCATGACAATCTCACGGATGTCCGTGGTCTCGGTCATCCCCCTCCGATTCTGGAGAATACGGAAAATGTCGGACTCTGTCTTCTCCATAATATCCCCGGTATCCATTTTCCCGAGATAGCACTCGTTGCCGATATTTTCCGTGATGCGGATCAGTTCTCTGAGAGTGGATTTATCCCGGACAATCTGGGCATATTCCCGGATATTGGTGGAGGTTGGAACGGTTTCCACTAATTCCCGGAAATAATCCAGTCCGGAGAATGCTTCCGGCAGATCTTTTTCCTTTAATTTGTCCTGAAGAGTGACCAGATCAACCGAGCGTCCCTCTCTATACAGGTCTACCATAGCATCAAAGAGAATGCCATTCTGTCTCTGATAGAAATCAGAGGAGCTTAATATCCCCTCTGCTTCTACCACTGCATCCCGGTCCATAAGCATAGATCCCAGGACAGATCGTTCTGCTTCCTCGTTATGCGGCTGTATTCTTTTGATAAACTTCTCGTCGATCTCCGGCATAATTATCTGCTCCTGTCCAATTCCTTCAGATTCCGTTAACCTGCACTTTCAGATCTGCCGTCACTTTGGGGTGCAGCTTCACTTTTACCTGATGCAGCCCTGTCGTTTTTATCGGCTCATTTACTACGATTTTTTTCTTGTCAAGCTCGTATCCAAGCTGGTCTTTTGCCGCAGCTGCAATTTCTTTTGTGGAGACTGCTCCAAAAGTCTTTCCGTTCTCCCCGACTTTAATAGAGAGCTCTACGGTTTTCTCTTTCAGATCTTCCGCCAGCTTTTTTGCTGCTTCCAGTTCCTCTGCTGCTACTTTATCTTCATGAGCCTTCTTTAGCTTCAGGTCGTTGATATTCTTCCTGGTTGCCTCGACTCCCAGCTTTTTGGGAAGAATGAAATTCCTGGCATAACCGGTATTCACCTCAACCAGATCTCCCTTCTTCCCCAGTGATTTCACATCCTGCAATAAAATAACCTTCATATTTATCCTCCTGATTATATTTCTCCGTTTTCTCTCATGGCAGCAAGTATCTTCTTTAAATGAAGCGTTAATTCAGGGATGCTTTCCCCCTTAACCTGGGCCGCCGCAACGGTCATATGTCCGCCTCCACCAAACTTCTCCATAATAATCTGTACATTTACATCGTCGATGGAGCGGGCGCTGATATGCACATAATCGTCCAGGGCAGTAAGAACAAAACTGGCCCGGATACCATTAATGTCCAGCAGGGAATTCGCTGCCTTGGCTCCGATTACAGTTGCCGCAGGCAGATTCCTTCCATACTGACTTGATATGACAAACTCATCCATGAAAACCTCAGCCTGGTTGATAATAGAACTGAGGATCTTAATATTGTCAAAATCTTCCCGGAACATTTTTCGGACTCTTCCCACATCCGCACCGGCTCTGCGCAGATATGCAGTTGCCTCAAAAGTGCGGACACCTGCCCTGATCACGAAATTATCCGTATCCACCATGATTCCGGCGTAAAGGGCGTCCGCCTCCACCGGCTTAAGCCTCGGTTTATCGGATACATACTGAAGTACCTCCGTCACCATCTCACAAGTGGATGAGGCATATGGCTCCACATAGGAAAACGTGGCATTCCTGATATTTTCACTCTTCTGGCGATGATGATCAAGTACCACTGTTGTCCGGACTTTGGGAAACAATTCAGGACACTCTGTCATAGAAGGGATATTAACGTCCACCACCACGAGCATCGTAGATGAATTGGGAAGCTGCAGTGCCTCTTCATTGGACACAAAGATCTGCTCTCCTTCTTTCTTTTCCTTCATCAGCCTTGTGACGATGGGTTCAATTGCCGGATAACCGGCATCCACCACAAGATAGGCTTCCCGGTCAAGGCTCTGGGCCATATTATAAATCCCCAGGGCCGCTCCCAGACAATCCGCATCCGGCCCCTTGTGTCCCATGATCAGAACCCGGTCATGAGAAAGCATCAGCTCACGGAGAGCATGGGCTTTCACTCTGGCTTTCACCCGGGTGCTCTTCTCTACCTTCTGGGTCTTGCCACCGTAATAGGACAGATTATCTCTGTTTCTGACCACGGCCTGGTCTCCTCCCCGGCCCAGTGCAAGATCCATGGCGATCCGGGCACTCTCATACACTTCCGGATAGGTCTCTTCATTGACGCCGACACCAATGGAAAGGGTCATGGAAAGACTGTTTCCTATGTTGATAGCCCGGACCTCATCCAGGAGAGAAAACCTGGACTTCTTTAACTTTTGAAGCTGCTGTTGTTCCAGAACAAAAATGAATTTATCCCGTTCAAACTTCTTACAGATGGCATTGACCTCCTGGAGGTATTTGATAATCTTCCGCTCGACCAGTGCCAGAAGAAGAGACTGACGAACTTCTTCCATTCCCTCAAGGACTTCTTCGATATTGTCGATATAGACAAGACCTGCTGCAAGGCTCCTCTTGCGGTAAGCTTCCTCATACTCCATAAGCCGGGTCACATCTGTGAAATAGTAGACCACATAATAGCCTTCATTATCCCCTGGGTTCTGCTCTTCGGAATTCCCCTTTGTTTCTGTGTCTGCTATTATGCATCTGGTGTCCACACGAAAACGAATATCATCACAGACAATCTGGTAGGTTTTCACCGCTCCTCTGGCCGGAAGTATCTTGTCATAGATTTCCGGGAACATCTGAGTTATCTTCCTTTTGTTCAGCTTTTTCCTGAAATGTTTCTGGAAAGCAGGGTTGTAGGACATCACATTTCCCTGATCATCTGCCAGCAGATAGGGAATGGGAAACTCG
>CACXGS010000285.1 GCA_902767195.1 uncultured Lachnospiraceae bacterium
AGCGTAATTCGCCTGCTAATGAAGAACGTGTGCTTTATAAAATACCATTGAATTCTTTGTGATATGATGATTTCTATATTTCATATCAGTTTTTAGGGAGAATAATGATCATGAATGTATTAGTTACAGGTGCGGCCGGAGCATTAGGCCGCAATCTGGTAGAGAATCTAAAGGCAATCAGAGATGGGAAGAATAGAACCAGACCAAATCTTCACATCGGGGAGATTTACGAATATGATATAAACTCCGCTCCTGAAAAACTGGATCAGTACTGTGTAGGAGCGGACTTTGTCGTTCACGCTGCCGGCATTAACAGACCGAAGGAAACGAAAGAATTCATGGAGGGAAATTTCGGATTTACAGATACCCTTCTTTCCGTTCTCAAAAGACATGGCAACAAAGCGCCTATTATGATTACAAGTTCTGTTCAGGCAACCCTGTCAGGTCGTTTTGGTGACAGTGAGTATGGCCGCTCTAAACTTGCTGGTGAAGAGCTGATGTTCAAATACGGTGAAGAGACAGGTGCGCCTGTCTACGTCTACCGTTTTGAGAATATGGTTGGTAAATGGATTCGTCCGAGATATAACAGCGCTGTCGCTACTTTTTGTTATTGCATAAGCCGTGGGGAGCCAATCATGGTCAATGATCCGAGTGTGCTCATGGAGTTGGTTTTCTTCGATGATATCTGCGAAGAAATCTACGATGCAATGGAAGGTCATCCCCACAGGGCTCATTATGAAGGCGTAGAAGCTGTAGCTGATGCGAATGGCCGTTATTGTCATTGCCCGGTGAAGCACAGGGCAACCTTAGGGGAAATTGTGGAGTTACTGCATAGCTTTCATGATTTCCCTGAAGACTTTGTTGTTTCACATCTTGCCCCGGGCTCCTTCGAAAAGAAGCTTTATGCAATGTACCTCTCCTACCTTCCAAAGGAAGCCACTATCTTCGACTATAAGATGAATGTGGATAACAGAGGCAGTTTTACGGAATTGATCAGAACTCTTGACCATGGGCAGGTGAGTATAAACATCTCCAAACCCGGAATCACCAAAGGACAGCATTGGCATTTGTCTAAATGGGAGATATTCATCGTGGTTCACGGTCATGGCCTGATTCAGATGCGGAATCTGAAGGATGGAGAGATCGAAGAGTATGAAGTGTCAGGTGAGCATATTCAGGGTGTTTATATGAAGCCGGGCTGGACACATAATATCATCAATCTGAGTGAAACGGATGACCTCGTCACCGTAATGTTCGCATCTGAACTTCTCGATAAGAACAGGCCGGATACATATTTCGAGCCGGTAGTGAAAGAATAAGATCAATAGTAGGTCGGGCAGGGAGAATTGATAATGGATTATCCAAAGTGGAAAGAGAACGGAAAGATCAAGCTGGCAATAATTGTTGGGACAAGGCCTGAGATTATCAGACTGGCTGCGGTAATCAATAAGTGCCGGAAGTACTTTGATACACAGCTGTGGCATACAGGACAGAACTATGATTACAATTTGAATGGTGTTTTTTTCAAGGATCTTGGTCTTGCGAACCCGGAATTGTATCTGGATGCAGTTGGTGATGATCTCGGAGCTACGATGGGGAACATTATCGATCGGAGCTATAAGGCGATGGTGGTTACAGAACCGGATGCTGTTCTGGTTTTGGGAGATACTAATTCCTGTCTTTCTGTAATCGGAGCGAAGCGGCTGCATATCCCGATTTTTCATATGGAAGCAGGAAACAGGTGTAAGGATGAATGCCTGCCGGAAGAGACCAACAGAAGAATTGTGGATATTATCTCTGATGTCAACCTGGCATATTCCGAACACGCGAGAAGATACCTTGCTGACTGCGGTCTTCCGAAGGAGAGAACATATGTGACCGGAAGTCCGATGGCTGAGGTATTGACGAATAACCTGAAACAGATTCAGAGTTCCGATATCCATCAGAGACTTGGTCTGGAGAAAGGCAAATATATACTGCTTTCCGCTCATCGGGAAGAGAATATTGACACGGAGAAAAATTTTATTTCTCTTTTTACAGCAATTAATGAGATGGCTAGAAAGTATGATATGCCGATCTTATACAGCTGTCATCCGAGGAGCAGAAAAAGACTGGAGAGTACCGGCTTTGAACTGGATCAAAGGGTCATCGCTCATGAACCGCTTGGCTTCCATGATTATAATTGTCTTCAGATGAATGCGTATGCTGTGGTCAGCGATTCTGGTACTCTTCCGGAAGAGAGCAGTTTTTATACGAGTATCGGTCATCCGATTCCTGCCGTGTGTATCAGGACATCTACAGAACGCCCGGAAGCTCTTGATAAAGGCTGTTTCGTGCTAAGTGGAATTGATACGGTTGGACTGCTTCAGTCCGTAGATCTTGCGGTTGAGATGGTTCAGAACGGTGATCTTGGTATTCCAGTTCCGGATTATGTGGATACGAATGTGTCTGATAAAGTAGTAAGGATTATACAGAGTTATGTAGGGGTTGTGAACAAGATGGTGTGGAGGAAATATTAAGGTATTTAAATTGTGTGGATAGAGGATAGTTTCGGAATTCATTCATTACATAATCATTCTTTTGAGAAAAAACTCATGTATATGTTTTTTCGCTTACTTTTTTTGCGGCTAATGCGCATAAGGGAAAGACAATTCAGTGAAATGAGAGTATCAAGTGAATTGATTTTAGGACTGATAGAAAGGATCTGGATTGGCAAGTTTCGATATTGGGGCATTTATAAAGAATAATATTACGGCAATCATTCCTTCTGCGCA
>CACXGS010000286.1 GCA_902767195.1 uncultured Lachnospiraceae bacterium
GAAGTTAGCAGTTAGCTCGGCGGGAGTGGGCAACGCCGGAGCGTCGGAATCCAATCGCCTGGCTATTGGGTTTTGCGACACCGTTCAGTCCCCGCAAACCTGTAATTACAGTAAAGAAAGGGAGTCAGATATGGCCACATCGGTACGATCCATTAAAGGGATCGGTGAAAAGACAGAGAAGCTTCTGAAGAAGTTGAATATTGAGACTGTGGAACAGCTGATTCACTACTATCCCAGGTGTTACACCACCTACCCGGATCCCATTCCCATCGCGGATATGGAGATCGGAGTCCGCTGTTCTGTCTATTGTCAGATCGATTCTCCGATTCACATGAGATCCTTCGGCAAGAGGAAGGTGGTAAGCTGTCTGCTGGCAGATCAGACCGGCAGTCTTTTTGTGCGATGGTTTAACATGCCTTATCTGAAGAGTTCCCTTCATCAGGGAGACCGGCTGGTCTTTACCGGGACTCCTGTTTTCAAGGACGGAAGAAGGATGATGGAGCAGCCGGAGTATTGCAGGATTGAGATTTACCGGAATAAGATGGAGACCTTCCAGCCGGTTTATCCCCTGACGGCAGGACTGTCCAATCAGCTTATGCGAAAGGCTCTGAAGGAGGCTCTTTTGATCTGTGAGCCTCAGGAATACCTGCCGGAGAATGTCAGGAAATACTATGAACTGGATGTGGAGAAGAATGCTGTAAAGGAAGTTCATTTCCCCACATCTGCCCAGAGCCTGGACAGGGCCAGAACACGGGTTATTTTCGACGAATTCTTCCGTTTTTTCTCTGCCCTGGAACTGGTAAAGGACAGGGAGGAAAAGGCGCTGAATACCCACGTCATCCCCATGGATGAGAGAGTGGAAGCGTTTATAGAAGACTTGCCCTTCCCACTGACCGGTGCCCAGAAAAGGACGGTTCAGGATATCCGGAAAGATTTTTCCGGAACTGTATCTATGAACCGCCTGATCCAGGGGGATGTAGGAAGTGGTAAGACAATCGTGGCAGTGATTGCCATATACGCAGCCTGCCTTGCCGGTTGTCAGTCCATTATGATGGCTCCCACGGAGGTTCTGGCCGAACAGCATTATGCCACATTCTGTTCTTTTCTGAATCCTTATGGGATTCATGTTGGTTTGTTGACCGGATCCACCAGGGCATCCGAGAAGAAAAAGATACGTCTCATGTGTCAGGACGGCAGTCTGCATGTTCTGGTCGGCACCCATGCAGTGATCCAGGACAATGTCCTTTTCTCCGATCTGGGTCTGGTAATCACAGACGAACAACACCGCTTCGGAGTAAAGCAGAGAGACCGTCTCATGAAAAAGGGGGCTGACCCCCATGTCCTGGTTATGAGTGCCACACCTATTCCCAGGACCTTGGGTATCATTCTTTACCGGGATCTGGATGTGAGCATCATGGACGAACTGCCGGCATCCAGACTTCCTATTAAGAATTCGGTAGTGGGAGTATCCTATCGGCCTGCTGCCTGGGCATTTATGAGGAAACAGGTCCTGGAGGGACGTCAATGTTATGTGATCTGTCCTATGATTGCTGAGGACGAGAAGCTTTCCCTGGAAAATGTGGAAGAATACAGCCGGATGCTGTCTCAGGCCCTTCCTCCTTCCATCAGGGTGGAAGCGCTGACCGGTAAAATGAAAGCCGATCAGAAGAATGAGATCATGAGTCGCTTCAGCCGGGGAGAAATCGATATCCTGGTCAGCACTACGGTAATAGAGGTGGGCATTGACGTGAAGAATGCCACCGTCATGCTGATTGAGAACGCAGAACGTTTCGGACTGGCTCAGCTTCATCAGCTGAGGGGCCGTGTGGGCCGCGGGATCCATCAGTCTTACTGTATCTTTATTTCCGGAACGGATGATCAGGATGCCATGAAACGACTGTCGGTGGTTGGCCGCACCAACAACGGATTTGAGATTGCCAATGAAGATCTTAAACTTCGCGGACCGGGAGAATTTTTCGGGACCAGACAGAGCGGAACCATGGACTTTGCCATGGGGGATATCTATAAAAATGCAGATATCCTCAAGATGGCTGCTCAGACAGTGGACTATTTGAAAGAAGAGGGGTATAATTTCAGAGAGATCCCGGGTTATGGTCAGGAAGAAGATCTGAATTATGCCAGGGATATTTAATAGCAAATATAAGGAGCAAGATTATTATGAAGAGAGACCCTGCATACGATTACAACCGTCTTCCCATGGAAGGCGCCTACAATGTCAGAGAGCTCGGGGGTTACGCAGCCCGAAAAGGGAAAGTGACCCAGTATCACGAATTCCTGCGGAGTGAGAATCTCAATGATATCACGGATAAAGATATGAAGTTCCTCATCAA
>CACXGS010000287.1 GCA_902767195.1 uncultured Lachnospiraceae bacterium
AAAAGCCTCAACAGTCGTAATGCACGTTTGTTTATCATAGGTCATGAGCATTTTAATAAATCGATGACAATGGATGTTGAGAATCGGCTGATGCAATATTTGTTATCAGCTGAATCGGTACGAACGGTCCATAATTTAAGAGGAAATCCGCAGGGCGACTACTATCCCGCTGAAGAATTGGATGTTATTTTTACAAGAATCTGGGATGGCTTGAGAAAGAAAGACAAGAAGTTGTTTCCATCCGAAAGTAGTATCAAGGATTCTGCTATTTTTAAAGCATCTCCACTTCACAAGCTTACTTCCGAACAGATAAATGCACGCGATCTGATCTTGGATAAAATTTCACAGAGTTTGGACAGGAAGACAGAGAGTGGGCAATTAATATTTGTAGATGGAGAGGCTGGCACAGGAAAGACAGTATTGAACAGCAGCACATTTTATGAATTATATTGTCGTGCGGAGGAGAGTCATAAACCGATTGATTGTCATCTGTTGGTTAACCACGATGAGCAGATAACCGTATATCAGCAAATCGCAGAAAAACTGGGACTGGTGGAGAAATACGGGAATATAGTTAGTAAACCGACATCCTTCATAAATAATCATAGTCATGATAATCCTGTTGACGTTGTATTTATAGATGAAGGACATTTGCTGCTGACACAGGGAAAACAATCTTATCGTGGGAAAAATCAGCTTCAGGACATTCTTGATCGGGCTAAGGTTGTCGTTGTTATGTTTGATGAAAACCAGATCCTCACTACAGAACAATATTGGGAGGCATCCCTTCTTCAGACATTTCGGGAGAAGGCAATCGAATCCGGGAACTACATTGAACTGCATAATCAGTTGCGTATGCATGCGGATGCGCAAACCATCGACTGGATCGACACTTTTACCAAAAAAGGAGTAATAAAAGAGTTACCGGAGCCTACGATGGATTATAGTATTACTATCTTTAAGTCACCAGAAGATCTGAATGAAGAAATTGAAAAGAAGGCAAATGATGAGAAGACCAGGTTGTCAAGAATTATAGCAACATATGATTGGGAATATAGATCTGGTATTGATAAATCTCAGCCGGAACGAATGCAGAATTATTGGGAGGTATCGATCGGAAGTTGGCATAAGCCTTGGAATCGAGAGCTCGAAAAAGAGTTAACACGGAGAGAAAAAAGAAGTATTAAGCAGCTTGCCTGGGCAGAACAACCCCAGACAATTCATGAAGTAGGATCCACTTATACAATACAGGGATTTGATTTGAATTATGCAGGAGTCATTCTTGGCCCTTCTGTGAAGTACAGGAATGGGAAAATTGTATTTGACCCTGAGAAAAGTTATAACACGAAGGCGACGCAGAATCGGAGTCTTTCAGATGGGACCAAGCAGAAATTTGGAGAACTGCTTCTTCAACACGAAGTTCGTGTGCTTATGACACGTGGGGTTAATGGACTTTATATTTATGCCTGTGATCAAGAACTGAGAGAAGCTTTGATGAAAGCAGCTGGAAATTAACAAAAGAGTATAACATCATTAAAATGGATAACGTTGATTGTCTCTTCTATGCTTATTATGAGGTCGGAGAAAAAACATGATCAGAGAAGCTGAACAAAGTGATCTGGATGCAATACTGGAACTGTATCTCTTCCTGCATGAGGACAGTATCCCTGAAAAAGATGAGCATTTGAGAGATACATGGCTTCAGATCGTACAGGATCCGAATCACCATCTGATTGTGAACGAGGTGGATGGTAAGATCGTTTCATCTTGCGTGTGCGTAATCATCCCCAATCTGACAAGGAATATCCGCCCGTATGCTTTTATTGAGAACGTGGTGACACGTGAGGATTATCGGGGAAAGGGCTGTGCCGGAGCGTGTCTGGCGTTTGCCAGGGAGATTGCAGTAAAAGAGAACTGCTATAAGATGATGCTGCTGACAAGCTCAAAGAAGCCGGAGACACTACATTTTTATGAAAAATGCGGGTATAACAGCAGCGACAAGACAGCTTTCATACAGTGGCTGGGAATGGAGAAAAACTAACAAAGATAATAGTGAGAAGGATGATCATGAAATTGGACCTGGCGCAGAAAGGATTGAGGGAGACGGATGTTACTGAGAGATTTTCATAAAGAAGATGGTGGGATCATTGCTGGATGGCTTCGAACAGAGGAAGAATTATACAAGTGGTCCGCGGACCGGTACAATATATTTCCTCTTTCGGGCGACGATATCAATGACAATTATGCGCAGCAGCTGGAAACGGGACGGTTCTTCCCGCTGACCGCGGTGGATGATGGAGGGGATGTTGCCGGCCATTTCATCATACGATATCCGCGGGACGATGATGACAGTTCTGTACGTTTCGGGTTTGTCATCGTGAATCCGGAACTCCGGGGAAAAGGATATGGAAAGGAGATGCTCCGGCTCGGTATTGCATATGTTCAGGAGCACCTGCACGCTGAAAGAATTGATCTGGGCGTATTTGATAATAATGAGAGTGCAAGACACTGCTATGAGGCAGTGGGGTTCCGGAAATATGGTGAAAGAGCGTGTGAGATGCCAATCGGAATCTGGAGCTGTACGGATATGGAATTATTTATCGACAGAGAAGGATCTGCAGAAACAACGCTGGAGACGGAACGCCTGCTCCTGCGCCGCTTCAGAGATAGCGATGCGGAGGATGTGTACAGATACGCCAGCGATCCGGATGTGGGTTCGATCGCAGGATGGCCGCCGCATCAGAATGTGACTGAGAGCCTGGATGTGATCCGGAATGTGCTGAACGGCAAGGAGGCTTATGCTATTTGCCTGAAGGAGGACGGGAAGGCGATCGGCGCGATCGAGCTGAAGCTGAACGGTCATACCGATATGACGGAGCGGGACGACGAGTGCGAGATGGGCTACTGGCTCGGGAAGCCATTCTGGGGCCGGGGCATCATGCCGGAAGCTGTGCGGGAGATGCTCCGCCAT